>JBDTHD010000288.1:0-9995 GCA_039937075.1 Ginsengibacter sp.
ACACCTACTTTATCTCCCGGCAAAATCCTTATATAATGCATTCTCATTTTTCCGGAAATTGTCGCCAAAATTTCATGTCCATTTTCAAGCTTTACCCTGAACATTGCATTGGATAAGGCTTCCAGGATTGTACCGTCTTGTTTTATTAATGCTTGTTTGGCCATACTGTTTTTGGAGGCGCAAAGATAAGAGTATTAATTTGATTTATAAAAAAAACAGGGCTATTTTATACAAGGTAAAAATTTAATAAAACCACCATAAAAAATTAATAACAAATTTTTTTAAATAAGTAGGCTTGCTGGCTATATTAATCTGCTATAACTTTTTCTATATTTGTGCAACCTTTAAAAAAATAGCAATGAAAACATTCTTATACCTTTTTTCAATCGTTCTCATTTTTTCGGCATGTAAAAAATCTGGTTCTGGTTCAACTACTCCTCCGACAAATACATACGCAAATGTGAGTACAGGAAGCTCATGGAATTATCAGCAAATCGATTCTTCCGGTGCCACTCCAAAGACTACCAATTATACGATAACGTCAACAGCAAATGATACCACCATTAACACCCGAAAATATCATGTTTACAATTATTCGTACGGAGGCAGTCAATATTTAAGCAATTCAGCCAATGAGTATTACCAGTTTGATTCAATTCCTGTAACAGGCGGAAGTTACATTGAAAGATTATATTTAAAAGATAACGTGTCGGCAGGCACTACCTGGAGTCAAAATTTCAATTTAAACATTCCCCAGTCTCCTGTGCCTATTTCACTAATGGTTACTAATACTTTGGTAGCAAAAGGAATTTCAATGACCGTAAACGGAGTCCCCTACTCAGACGTAATTCATGTGTCAACAAGTCTTTCCTCCGTGCTTTTTCCGGCGAACTCATTTATATCCAACATCGATAGCTATTATGCCCCGAAGGTGGGATTAATTGAAAATACTTCAAAAGTTCAGCTCGACTTTTCAGGATTGACTGAAAATTTAAATACAAAAACTGAATTAATGAGCTCCGATTTAAAGTAAGTTAAAACACTTCATCTGTAAGATGAACCTTGGTCATGTCGTTATAATGATTTTGTAACACGTGCACAGGAATGGAATGCGTTATCAGTCTTTTCTCATTTCTATACCAAATTTCAAAATGAGAAAATTCGTCCTGTTTGGGTGTTTGAAGTCTAAAAGCACCTTTGCTGTACTTTACAGAACCATCGTCATTTACTTGTTTTGTAAATTTCAACTTTAGCAATTGTTCTTCATCTACGGGCAACGGATAAAGAGCTTCCTGGTTGAAGTACATGCCTTGTACACCATTGTCTACACAAATTTCTTTTTCATCGTTGTTGAAATCAACCACTTCGCCACGCCAGGCCTGGCCGTCGCTTTCGGCAAGTACATAATCTCCCTTTTTTAATTCACTAAATTTTATCATACTAAAATATTTTTGCTCAATTTATGAAAAAAATTAATTGGCCCTTAGCAATTTATATATTTGTCTAAATTATTCAGCCCAACTCATCACATAATTTTCGTCTTCTATTTCCAAAGCCTGCGTCGTCAGTTGCAAAGGATGAAAAGTATCTATCATCACCGCAAGTTCTTTTGTCTCTTTCATTCCAATACTTTTATTAACAGCGCCCGGATGAGGCCCGTGGGGAATTCCGCCGGGATGCAATGTGATCATTCCGCGGGTAACATGCTTACGACTCATAAAGTCGCCGTCAACATAATAAAGCATTTCATCGCTGTCGATATTACTGTGATTGTACGGCGCAGGAATCGACAAAGGATGATAATCAAACAAGCGCGGAACAAAAGAACAAACTACAAAATTATGTCCTTCAAAAGTGAGATGAACTGGTGGCGGCTGGTGAACACGTCCTGTTATGGGTTCAAAATCGTGAATAGAAAAAGCAAAAGGATAACAGCATCCATCCCAACCAATTACATCAAAAGGATGATGCAAATAATGGATGCCATACATCATTCCTCTCTTCTTCACCATCAACAAAAAATCACCTTCTTCATCGATGGTTTGCAAATTTTGAGGCACACGGATATCTCTTTCGCAATAAGGAGAATTTTCAAGAAGCTGCCCATAATTACTAAGATATTTTTTAGGATATCGGACGGGACTAAATGACTCTGCAATCAACAACCGGTTGTTTTCTTTTTCAAATTCAACCTGGTAAATGCAGCCTCGCGGAATTACTAAATAATCTCCATAAGCAAAAGGAATTTCTCCATACTGGGTTTTTAATTTCCCATTTCCCTCATGCACAAAAATGATTTCGTCCGCATCAGCATTTTTATAAAAATAATCGTGCATGCTTTGTTTGGGCGCAGCCAAAGAAATATGAACATCATTATTTACCAAAACCGGTTTACGGCTTTTCAAATAATCATTTTCCGGTTTGATATTAAAACCCTGGAAGCTGCGGTGCTTCAGCATTTTTTCTTCAGCAATTTCCGGAGTTACGCTGTAAGGTTCGTCAGTTTTTATAATTTGAGTAGGAGGATGAGAATGATATAACAAAGAAGAATCAGAAGAAAACCCTTCAGTAGAAAATAACTGCTCTGAATATAAAGTTCCGTTGGACTTGCGAAATTGCGTATGGCGTTTATGAGGAATAGCGCCGGATTTATGGTAGTGTGGCATAGGAGATTAATTTAAAATTAATTATTTAGGCTGTCATAAAATTACGAAAAATCAAAAGGATGAAGGAGTTAAGTAATTTAAGTATTTGAAAGGCCTATTATCTCAGTAAACAAACAAATAAACTGAATTCCTATTTTATTATTTGAGCCTCAAATCCATGCGATATGATTATTAGACCGATTAACAGTAAGCAAACAAATTGTGTTGTTTTCTACTTTCGCTTTTGCAAATACCATCCTTAATATTTGAAAATAACGTTTCAGAAAATGTAGCTGGCTAAAGCAATATTAAATTCTTTTTCTACTTTTGAATTGCCCAAGCGAGGCCATCAGGTTCTTCGCCAACATCAATGTGGCCGGTAACTTCCAGCGTTTTGAGATTGATAATGTAGTCACAATATTCTTTTGAAGCCGGTTTCTAAATAAAAACTGTTACTTACAATAAAATTAAAAACTAAAAAGAGAATCGGGGGAGAATTTCGTTTAAAAACTATTCGTTATTTTCTTTGGCGTAGACCTGCCACCCGTTTGCCTTTCTTTCTAAATATATATATCTGCTAACGGGGCTTTCGTTATTCGTTTTCGTGAGCGAGGTTGCTGCTATTATTATTTCCTTTTGGGAATCCGGCACATCAAAAACAAAATGATAAAAATTATTACCTGATAAAATAATCTCTTTTATATTTTTTGGATCATTAATATTCATACTATCGAGATCGTTAAATTGATAAATTACGTATCGATTTAGTAAATCATTTTTAATACTATCCCTAAAATAAAGATCCAAAGAGGTTGTAAAAAAAGTGGATTTTGTACTATCGTAAGATAAAATGGGAGCTACTGGTTTTGCAGAGTCAATCCAGTTCATTGGTGGAGGAATTGCGGGATATTTATAATAGTTATTTCTCAAACTATCACTCCAACCGTTGGGATTACTTTTAAAAGTGCTGCTGCTAAAAAAAACACTTCCCTGGATTTGGGGATATTGTCTCAAAAATTGTATCTGATCAGGTAATTCATTTTTATTTTTCCATGCGTAGGATCGCGCTTCCAATGCCCGGTAAATCCCTTGCCCGATATACAATTGCCTTCCATAAGTATGCCTCGCCCACCAGTCGGTGAGCACTTTAAAACCAACAACTTTCTGGCTCACTTCCCAATACAATTGAGGCACGATATAATCAATCCACTTATTTTTCAACCATAATAATATGTCAGCATAAAGACCGTCATAATTCGTTACGCCGGCTTTGGTATTGCTTCCTTCCGGATCATCCGCAATATTTCTCCAAACACCAAAAGGGCTAATTCCAAATTGACAATATTTATTTTCTTCTTTAATCGCTTTGCTCAAATGCACGATGATTGAATCCACATTGCTGCGCCTCCAATCAGAAAGTGACATACCGTTTCCATACTTTCTGAACGATGCGGTGTCCATAAATTCTTTGCCTGCAATATGATACGGATAAAAATAATCGTCGAAATGAATGGCATCGATATCGTATCTCTTTACAACATCCCTTACCACATTTACCACAAACTTTTGAGCGTCTTTATTTCCGGGATCAAAATATTTTGTATTGCCATAAGTAATAAACCACTCCGGATGCAGCCTTGTAATATGATTGGGAGAAATAGAAGATTTATAAATATTAAATTCCGCACGATAAGGATTCATCCACGCATGAAATTCCATTCCTCGTTTGTGCGTCTCCGTTATCATAAATTTTAAAGGATCATAATAGGGATTCGGCGGTGTACCTTGTTTTCCTGTAAGAAACTCACTCCAGGGCTCGTATTCGGATGGATAGAAAGCGTCTGACGCAGGCCTTATCTGTACTATAAGCGCATTCATGCCGTTTCTTTTATTCATTTCTACGAGCTTGATAAATTCATCTCTTTGCGCCTGTGAACTCAAAAACTTGGATGATGGAAAATCGATGTTATCGACAGTCGCCACCCAAACTCCTCGAAATTCATATTTCGATTGCGCAATTGATTTTTGAAAAAAAGCAAGAATAAAAAAAGAAAAAAGCAGGAATATTTTTTTCATAGGAAAAATCAATTTTTTGAAAGCGCAAATGTAACAAGATATAATTTACCTGTAAAACGATAAAACATGATTATCCCGAAACAAAAAAAATTAAAGTCGGCTCCAGTTGATTCTGCCATCTTTTTCATCTTTCATTTCAATTCCCAAATCCGCCAGTTGTTTTCTTATTTTATCAGACGTAAAAAAATCTTTTTTTGATTTGGCTTCTTTACGAATTTCTACCAAAAGATCCATGATACCATTGAGTTGTACAGAACTTTCAGATGGGTCTTTGAGGCCCAATATCTGCTCAAGGTAAATAGTGAAATTTTCTTTTAGTTTTTTAAATGTTGCGGAAGATAACGCCCCGGGTTTTATCAAACCATCTTTCATCGAATTGATTACGGGAACGATTTCAAACATGTTTGCCAAAACTTTTGCGGTATTAAAATCATCATTGATAAATTCTTCAAACTCATCAACCAACCCATTTATTTTAATATCCAGCTCCTTATCGGCAGGTTCGGTAGTATCCGGAATTTCTATTTTCTTTAAAACTTCATACGCTTCAAATAATCTTTTCATTCCTTTTTCCGCAGCTGTCAATGCTTCGCTGCTAAAGTCCAGGGTGCTTCTGTAATGGGTTTGCAAAATAAAAAAACGAATTACCATTGGCGAAAAAGCCTGTGTTAGAAGCGGATGATCGCCACTGAACATCTGCGTCAACGTAATCTGGTTGTTATAGCTTTTGCCCATTTTTTTACCGTTCACGGTAATCATATTATTATGCATCCAGTATTTTGCCGGTGGCGTACCATTGCAAATAGTACTTTGAGCAATTTCACTTTCGTGATGAGGAAACATTAGATCCATTCCCCCACCGTGAATATCAAATCGCGACCCCAGGTATTTGGTTGCCATCGCAGAACATTCGATGTGCCATCCAGGAAAGCCATCGCCCCATGGGCTTTTCCAGCGCATAATATGTTGTGGCGGAGCAAGTTTCCACAATGCAAAATCTGCTTTATTTCTTTTTTCATCCTGGCCTTCCAGATCACGCGTGGTTTCCAAAAGATCGTCCACTACGCGTCCACTTAGTTTGCCATAATCATGCCCCGCTGCATATTTTTTAACATCAAAATAAACAGACCCATTTACTTCATAGGCATATCCTGTCTCAATCAATTTTTCAATCATCCCGATTTGTTCCACAATATGGCCCGTTGCTGTTGGTTCTATATTTGGTTCCAGCGTATTTAACTGCCTGAATGCCCAGTGGAAAAGGTTCGTGTATTTATGAACCAGTTCCATAGGCTCTATTTTTTCTAATAATGCTTTGGAAGATATTTTGTCCTCAGCCTGCCGTCCTTCTTCTTCAAAATGCCCCGCATCAGTGATGTTGCGCACATAACGAACTTTATAACCGAGATATAACAGGTATCTGTACACGACGTCGAAAGTGATATATGGCCTTGCATGCCCCAAATGGCTTTCCCCACTTACAGTAGGGCCGCAAACATACATTCCTACATGCGGTGGGTTAATTGGAACAAATTCTTCTTTTTGCTTGGTGAATGAATTATAAACTTTCAACGGCATACTTCTTATCTTTTATGTTATCTTCTCTCGAAATTAAATATCAAAATGTATTTAAGCCTGTAAAGATATTCTACCTTTTACAATCTTATTTTTTTAAAAGAAACCAAATTGAAAAATGATAGTATTTGTTGGTTTACTGTAAATAAATCCAAAAATTTAAAATACAAATTCTTCATTTTTAAATAAATAAAACGTTGTCAAATTTAGTTCATAAAAAAGCCGCAAAAAATTGCGGCTTTTTTTAAAATTATTCTTTTTATTCCTTACTCAGGCGTATTGTCTAATGTGAGTGGATATTCAAAAGGCTCATTGTACCCCGGATATACTCCGGTTATTGTAATATTTGTCTGGTTGCCTATTTCACTTTTCAAATCATCGAGTGAGTTTACGTTTTTACCATTTACCTTAGTGATAATAAATCCATCGCGCATTCTTGTTTGATCATTCAGAGCGCCATCATTTATTTTCTTCACCACTACTCCACCGGTCAGACCATATTGTTTCGCTTTTGCAGGATCAAGAGTTGTTAATTCCGCACCCAGCTTATCTACCATAGTACTTGGCTTTACAATATCATAATTACCCGCATTATTTTTCAGTGTTACATTAAATGCTTTTTCAGTTCCACTGCGGTCAACTGTGACATTTATTTTATCTCCTGGCCTGAAATTACTCAATTGTTCCTGCAGTTCTGAACCTGAGTTTACCGGAACATTATTTATTTTTTTGATTACATCTCCAACTTGTATTCCTGCTGCCTTGGCAGCACCATCGCTTACCAGGTCGGTAATGTAGATACCATCAACACCAACTGGAACTTTCGCTTGTTGTTTTTGGTCATCGGTTAAACGGCTGGCATCAATGAATGTAGCTCCTAAAAACCCTCTTTGAACACTACCATATTTGATGAGATCATTCACTACTTTCTTTACAATATCTACAGGAATCGCGTAAGAATATCCGCTATAATATCCTGTAGGAGATGCGATTGCCGAATTGATACCAATCAATTGGCCACTTGTATTTATTAAAGCTCCTCCACTGTTTCCAGGGTTAACGGCCGCATCAGTTTGTAAAAAAGATTCTACTGCCAATTTTTGGCCACCCGTTCTGTCGTGATTTAATCCAAGAAATTGTGATTTAGCGCTGATGATACCGGCAGTTACTGTTGCTTCCAGATTAAGGGGATAGCCAATCGCTAAAACCCACTGGCCAATTTTAGTATCACTGGAATTTCCATAAAGCATAAACGGTAAATTTTTCGCGTCAATCTTTACCACTGCCAAATCATACGAAGGATCGACAGCAATTACTTTTGCGATGTATTGCTTATTGTTGGCCATCGTCACAGTTACTTTATCCGCGCCGGCCACAACATGGTTATTAGTTACAATGTATCCATCGTCGCTGATGATAACCCCTGAACCTGAAGCGCGCTCGGGCATCATGCGTTGTCTGCCACCACCCTGTCCAAATAATTGATTGAGTAAATCATTGCCATTGCCATTGCCATCACCAAAAAGATCTGAAAACGGATTTTGCTGTCCCTGTGGCAGATTGTTGCTTACGGTTTTAGCATCAATCGTAGTGTTAATATGAACTACCGTAGGAATTCCCGCCGCGGCAGCTTGCGTAAAATCTACAGGTCCTCCCGACGGACTGTTTCCGCTGTCAAGAAAACCCGCGTATTTGTAATTGGATGGAACAGTTGATTGAAAGTTAGGGTTATTGCTGTTATGATTGTATGCGTTGTAACCAAACAGCACCCCAAAGGCAGTAATCGCACTAATTAGTACGGTAAAGAGAACATTTCTTGTTTTCATTTATGGAATTTTTTATTTTAATATAATCTTGTTTCATTTTAATTTATTCAAATCAGATAATCCTGGTTTGCGGCTTTTGTACTCCCTCAAATTATATGCCTGCGAATAAAATTAAAGTAACGACGCTCAAAATTTTGACTGTCCATTTACCTTTAACAATAAATTAAAAATTCTTTTCAATTATGTAAATAATGTTTTGTTATCAAAACGTAGCATCGGATTGATAAAAACTTTTTAAAAAAGGAGTTTACTTCTAGATAGTTAATTGCAAAACCAAAATAATTTCGTGCGCAAATATGTATTGGCTTTCATATTTTTTTTTCAAAAATTACATGCTTAACAGAAACTTTATGGTATCAATTCCATCCGCGTAATCGAATAATCCGGGCGATTGTGATTTGCCAAATGGAATATATTTATTTCCCACTACACACTGAATACTTGCATTATTTTCCAATTGCTCAGTAACTGATTTTTCGTTTTCGTAAAAAGAATAGTTAAGCACGCTCACCGGAGAAAAAACGTTTTCATTTTCTGACAGAATAATACTTTCGTTAGTCATGTAATATTTATTATTCATAATCAGAAGGGCAAGGTTGTAATCGTAATTGTTGCGGTACTTGGTAAGGTCAGAAAAGTAATTGTATTTTTTAAAAACATCTAGAAGCATCGCAAAATCGTAATTTTTCGGCACCCACAATTTGGTAACATTTCTGCATCCCAATCCAAAATAAAGATATACATCATCTGCCAGGGAAGTAAGTTGGGAAATCGTTTCATCGCCAGACAGCACTGCAACAGAAGTCTTGTTACTTCTTATAACAGATGGATATTTTCCAAAATAACGATTAAAATATCTTGCAGAATTGTTACTGCCTGTTGCAATGTAAGCGTCGCAATCCTTTAGCATCTCAGCAGTCTTTACCACAGAAGAAATTTTCGCATTCCATCCGATCATTTTATCAATTAAATGTTTAAGCAGCACATCATCTTTATCAGAAAGCTTAATTACCAGGTGGTGACCAGTAATAAATACAGATAGAAAATCATGGAAACCCACCAGCGGAATATTTCCGGCCATCACCACTCCAATTTTTTGAGGCTGAATATTATCATCAATATGGTAATGGTTTGCCCATACCAATAATTTTTTTTCATCAAGGTAATTTTCACAAATATTTTTTATTGATAAATCAATAAACTCTCTTGTAAACCACTTATTCTTTTCGTAGGCATTTTGTTTCACTAGTTTTAGTTCCTCCGAATCTTCCATCAGATATTCCTTCAATTTTATTATTATAGTAATTCTTTCCTCTAAATTCATGTTGATAAAATTATCTGTTTATATTTGTGCTAATTAAAAGCGGGGCAAAATTCGGAAATAATTTTCACCCTGCCGCACTGCTTAAAACATCAATAAAATGGCAATTAAAATAACAGATGAATGTATTAATTGTGGGGCCTGCGAACCAGAATGTCCCAACAATGCAATTTACGAAGGTGGCGTCGAATGGTCGCTTTCGGATGGAACTACTGTAAAAGGCGGAGTAACTTTACTAGACGGAAGCGTAATGGATTCTGAACAACGCAACCCTCCGGTGGCTAACGATATCTATTTTATCGTTCCCGATAAATGTACGGAATGCCAGGGATTTCATGAAGAACCACAGTGCGCTGCTGTTTGTCCGGTTGATTGCTGCATTCCTGATGAAATGTACCAGGAAACAGTTGATCAACTGTTGGCAAAAAAGGATAAATTGCATATATAATTTCAAAGGTGTAACAGCCTTTTTTAACGCAGGTGATATTTCCTGCTATCGGGGCGACGGTATTGTAAAATGCTTTCGCTCTTTTTTTTAAACCGATTTTTATG
>JBDTHD010000289.1:0-2046 GCA_039937075.1 Ginsengibacter sp.
GGATAAAACTATTGTAAGGATATTGTATCCAAAGAGACGGTTTTATATCAATTGCAAAAGGTTTAGGTTGGTTACTTCTTTCAAAGTTGTGCCCGAAAACTGCAGCAAAACCGGTGGTGGCATAATACCTTCCGAAACCTTTTAATATTTTTACATTACCATTATTGTCTACTGAGTAAACAATGCCGTCGTAAAATGTTCTCATTACTCCTATGCTTGCGAGCCATTCAAAATAATAAGGCTTTTCTTTATGATATCGCTTACCTATTGATGTAAATAAATAGATGCCGGTGTTGTTAAAAGCGTACCGGTAAAATCCAATATCACTGGCAATAATTAAGTCGCGGTATTTTGCTTTTTCTTCCCCGGCTTTATTTTTTGTAAATATTATTTTACTTCTTAAAGGAAAATCAACTCCTGCAGAAGCGCCAAAACTCTGGGGAAAATCATAAAAAAAAGAACCGTGAAGATATAAGGGAGTAATAACCTTCGTTAAGCTATCCTGGGCTTTATCGTCAAAACTAATCAGGCATATAAGTGTGAACAAGCATAAGCATATTTTTGAACACAGGGTCTTCAAATTCTCTTTTTTAGAATAACAAATGTAACATAACGAAATACAGAAAAGTCACAGTATTTATCTCTTTAGGAACTTGTTAATTTTTTGGTTGAAGCTTTTTTTCTTCCACAGTATCCTCGCAGATTATTTTGCAGGCAAATATTTTTTGAGTTTGACCAATCGGGTGCGTGTGGTTTCTTTGGAGTTTTTATTTTCAGTAAACCGACAAATATTGGGGAATTCTATTGTAAGCAAATTCAGCTAATTATTTATTCGCTCCTCAAACTTTCCACAGGATTGGCCGCCGCTGCTTTTATAGCCTGGAAACTTAACGTCAATAATGCGATTAGAATGGCAACGCAACCAGATAATAAAAACATCCACCATTTTTCATCAATTCGGTACGCAAAATTCTGCAGCCATTTGTTCATAACAAACCAAGCAACAGGAATCGCTATAATGGTTGAAATGACTACCAGTTTCCCAAAATCTTTACTTACTAAAAGTGTAATCGACATCACTGTCGCACCTAATACTTTTCTTACTCCAATTTCCTTTTTCCGTTGCGCGGTAATAAAAATTACTAATCCCAATAAACCGAGACAGGCGATTATAAACGCAAGTATGGTGAAACCCAGGGATAATTTTTCTTCTTTTCTTTCTGCAGAATATTGCGTGTTGAAATTCTCATCTAAAAAATGAAAATCATCGGTATTATTTGGGTCGAACTTTGAATAAGCATTTTTTAAGAAAGCTATACCAGCCGCCGCTTTTCCTTTGGCAATTTTTACATATAAATTATCTTGTTCCTTATTGTTGGGAGGCATCAGCATTACCATTGGTCCAATTTTGTGTTGTAAAGAATAGGAATTAAAATCTCTTACAACTCCGACAATTGTGCGTTTGCTCATACTGTCATTGGTAATATTATATTGCATTTTTTTGCCGATGGCATTCGTGTATCCAAGTTTTTTCATCAATGTTTCGTTAATGATAACTGCTTCGTCTTTGTCAGTTGGCATTTCTTTTGAAAAATTTCTTCCCTGGAGCAAATGAATGCCTGAAGTTTTTAAAAAATCTTCGTCTATGTAAAGTTTATTGGCTGATTCGGCTGTTGGCTCCATTTTGTCATTTTTTTCAAAAACAAAACCATTTTCGCCAAGATCGTTATTGCCAATCGGGTTACCGGCGATAGCCGCCCCTTCAATAAGCGGGCTTTGAAGCAATGCTCGTTTTAATGCGGGTATTTTACTGCGTACTTTGATGTCATCAATATGAAAACTCAGCACCTGTTCTTTATTAAACCCGAGATCTTTGTTCGATACATATTGCATTTGTTTATAAATAATATAAGAACTGCTAATCAGGCACACGGCAACGATGAACTGGAATACTACCAGCGATCTGCGAAATAAAATACTCGCCTTCATGTTTCCCAATTGTCCTTTTAGCGACGGAATCATTTTAAATCGCGATAAAAATAAAGC
>JBDTHD010000290.1:0-11185 GCA_039937075.1 Ginsengibacter sp.
GAATATTTATGTTAATAATTGATTCAAAAGATTGCGAAAATATTGATAAAGCACTTAAAAAGTACAAGAAAAAATTTGAAAAAAGCCGTACACTTTTAGAGCTTCGCGATCGGCAGGCTTTCACTAAACCATCGGTTAGAAGGCGTGGTGAGGTTAAAAAAGCTGTTTATAAACAACAAATAGCAAGTGGCAAAATTGAAATATAATTAGTCAAATACACAATATTAATATTATTTCCGGTTAGTTTAAGTTAGTAACTTTACACTTACCGGATTTTTTTATGCCTTCAACTGAAACATCACCCATACAGGAATTTTTAAATTATCTTACTTTTCAAAAGAGATATTCGCAGAATACTATAATATCTTATAAAAATGACCTTAGTGTTTTTTTTGATTTCGCATGTCTTGAATATAATATTGTTTCGATAAATGAAATAACTCCGACAATAGTGCGCACCTGGCTTGCCTCTTTAAAAGAAAATAAAGCGTCGTCTAAAACAATCAATAGAAAAATTTCATCCCTCAAGGCATTTTTTAAATACCAGCTTCGATTAAATAAAATATCAGTAAGTCCTGTAGCAGCGATTTCGTCGTTGAAAGTAAGTCGGCGGCTTCCTTCTTTTATTGATGAAAAAGATATTTCAATTTTATTAAACAACGATTTTTTCCCTGATACATTTGAAGGAAAAACCAGTTTTCTAATTTTTGAAATTTTATACCAAACCGGGATGCGGCGAAATGAACTGATCAATTTAAAAGAAAAAGACATTGACCAAAGCTCCGGAACCATTAAAGTGTTGGGAAAAGGAAATAAAGAAAGGTTAATTCCGGCAAATAATGATTTGCTAAAAATGATAAAAGAGTATGTTATTGAAAAACAAAATGAATTTCCCGGGCTATCTGAAAATTGGCTTTTGGTCAATAAAAAAGGAAAGAAGCTTTATCCGAAATACGTCTATAATATTGTAAAAGATAACCTTGGAAAAGTATCTACTAATCAAAGAAAAAGCCCACACATACTTCGTCATACCTTTGCCACTCATTTAACAAATAACGGTGCGGAAATAAACGCGATAAAGGAACTTTTGGGCCATAGTAGCCTGGCTTCTACTCAAATTTATGCGCACAATACTATCGAAAAATTAAAGAAAGTTCACCAACAGGCGCATCCCAAATCCTAGTAAATGGACAAAAAAATCATATTTTCATTTTGAAAAACCGTTTCAACAATGTAACTTCATGTCGGTAAAAAATTATTTGAATTTCAAAATTTTACTGTATTGAATACCTCTGTTTTTTTTCCGTCTATATCTATTCCTCACTTAATAAATACGAGTACTATGAACGTAAACATTCAAACGCTTCATTTTGAAGCTGATTCTAAATTGGTAGAATTCATTCAAAAAAAAGTTTCAAAGCTTTCTCAATTTCATGAACAGATAACGAAAGTGGATGTTTTTTTAAAGCTGGATAATGTAGCGCATAAAATCAAAGACAAAGTTGCAGAAATAAAAGTGCATGTTCCCAAACACGATTTTTTTGTGAAACATTGTTCTAAATCCTTCGAAGAAAGTTTTGATACAGCGCTGGATTCTGTAATTAATCAAATAAAAAGGAAAAAGGAAAAAATGGTTGCTTAAATTGAAGAAATCATTTTTCAATATTGAAGCCTCCTTTATTCGGGAGGCTTTTTTATTTTCAAAGGAATTTATAACAGAAATATTGGGGATTATTTTGCAATAAATTTTTCTTTTCAAAATTTTTGCATTAAACATTTTCCATTACCTTTGCCTTCCCAAAAAATAACCCTTTGTGGAAATTAGTGAGGGAAGTTCATTGTCAGGTGGTACTTGGGCAATTGCCAGTGTAGCTCAGTTGGTCAGAGCAGCTGATTTGTAATCAGCTGGTCGGGGGTTCGAATCCCTCTACTGGCTCATAAAATTGAGGTTTTCTTGATTTGAATCAATTATTCAAAGTCAATTTTGGGCAGATGGCCGAGTGGTTAAAGGCGACAGACTGTAAATCTGTTCTCTCACGAGTACGTAGGTTCGAACCCTACTCTGCCCACATCAAAAAAGTTTTTTGAAATTGATTGGTTTGACTTCTTTCAAGCTGTTGTAGCTCAGGGGTAGAGCACTTCCTTGGTAAGGAAGAGGTCGTGAGTTCAATTCTCATCAACAGCTCAAGTTCTTTAGGTTATCATAATTTAAAGTAGCTGAGGCTGAGGAGAGCATACCGATGGTAATCGGGAATTGTGAGTAATTCTCATCAACAGCTCATACTATTTGAAGTTGAACAAGGAAAATTAATTCAAGCGGAAGTAGCTCAATTGGTAGAGCGATAGCCTTCCAAGCTATAGGTCGCGAGTTCGAGACTCGTCTTCCGCTCAGGAAAATATTCATTTTAAAAAAAGGTGAATAGATATATTTTTTAAAATAAAAATTAAAAACAAACAAAATGGCAAAAGAGAATTTTAAAAGGGATAAACCCCACGTTAACATTGGCACTATTGGCCACGTTGATCATGGAAAAACAACCTTGACAGCCGCTATAACCGATATTTTGTCCAAACAAGGTTTAGCGGAGAAAAGGAATTATGCAGATATTGATGGTGCTCCTGAGGAAAAAGAAAGGGGTATCACGATCAATACAGCACACGTAGAATATTCAACCAAGAATCGCCACTATGCACACGTTGACTGTCCGGGTCACGCTGATTATGTAAAAAACATGATTACAGGTGCGGCGCAGATGGACGGTGCTATTCTGGTAGTCGCGGCTACTGATGGCCCTATGCCACAGACGAGAGAGCATATCTTGCTTGCACGCCAGGTAGGTGTACCTAGTATGGTAGTTTTTATGAATAAAGTTGACCTGGTTGATGATCCTGAATTGATCGAATTGGTTGAAATGGAAATTCGCGAACTGTTGACCAAAAACGGATTTGACGGAGATAATACCCCTATCATTAAAGGTTCTGCTACCGGTGCTTTGGCTGGTGATGCCCAGTGGGTAAAAGCAATAGACGATTTGATGGATGCTGTGGATTCTTATATTCCATTACCTCCCCGTCCTGTTGATCAGCCTTTCCTCATGTCTGTAGAAGATGTATTTTCTATTACAGGTCGTGGCACGGTTGCTACAGGCCGCATCGAAAGAGGACGTATTAAAGTAGGTGAAGGAATTGAGATAGTTGGTTTGATGGAAAAACCATTAACTTCAACTGTTACAGGTGTTGAAATGTTCAAGAAATTATTAGACCAGGGTGAAGCAGGTGATAATGCAGGTTTGTTACTTCGTGGTATTGAAAAAAGCCAGATCCGTCGTGGTATGGTTCTTTGTAAGCCAGGTACTATAACACCTCATACAGAATTTAAAGGTGAAGTTTATGTATTGAGCAAAGACGAAGGTGGACGTCATACTCCATTCTTCAACAAATACCGTCCTCAGTTTTACTTCCGTACTACTGATGTAACTGGAGAAGTTGAATTGCCTGCTGGAACAGAAATGGTAATGCCAGGCGATAACACCTCACTTACTGTAAAATTGATTCAGCCTATTGCAATGGAAAGAGGATTAAAATTTGCAATACGTGAAGGTGGTCGTACAGTAGGAGCTGGACAGGTGACTGAAATTTTAAAATAAGATTGTTATATCTTTGAATCTTAAATTAGCTAATTAGCAAATTTGCTAATTAGCTAATTTGGTTTTTACGGGCATAGTTCAATGGTAGAATAGAGGTCTCCAAAACCTTTGATCAGGGTTCGAATCCTTGTGCCCGTGCTCACGAAATGGAATTTTAAATAAGTTATTTATTATCGATCGCCAAATAAACAAATATGAACAAAGTTGGAGCCTATATCCGCGATTCTTATAAGGAAATGATTCACAAAGTGACCTGGCCAACGTGGGAAGAGTTGCAGCAGTCAACTATGATAGTATTAGCTGCTACTATTATTATTACGGCAATTGTAGCTCTAATGGACTTCATATCAAATGGGGTTTTAAAATTTGTATATTCATTATTTAAATAAGTCATGACAGAAGAAAATCAAGAGAAGGTCGAAGAAGAAGTTTCCAATGACACCAAACCTGATGTTCCTCATAAGGATACTAAATGGTATGTTTTGAGAGTTGTAAGCGGAAAGGAAAGAAAAGTAAAAGAATATCTTGATAAGGATATTGTAAGAAATGGATGGGATAAAGATATTCTTCAAATTTTTCTTCCTGTAGAAAAGGTTTATAAAGTTCTCAATGGAAAAAAGGTGATGAGAGAGAGAAACTTCTATCCGGGTTATGTAATGATAGAAGTGCTTGATGGAAAACTGAGCGGGGAAATGGCGCAGCATCTTAGTAATACTACCAACGTAATGCATTTTTTAACCGATGGCAAAGGTTCCAAAGGCGAGATTATATGCCTTAGAAAATCTGAGGTAAATAAAATGCTTGGTAAAGTAGATGAAATGGCTGATGCCGGCGGAATGACGATGAGCGAACCTTTTATTGTTGGAGAAACCATCAAGATAATAGATGGACCTTTCAACGATTTTAATGGCGTAATTGAAGAAGTAACTGATGAAAAGAAAAAATTAAAAGTGCAGGTAAAAATATTTGGCCGAGCTACTCCTGTTGAACTAAGTTATATGCAGGTTGAAAAGATTTAGTAAAAAAATATTCGAAATAAAAAAAATGGCTATCAATTTTGATGGCCATTTTTCATTAAAATTCGACTTCGTTTAACGACTTTAAATTCTTTCCATTTAGAACACTATAGCAGACGTTAAACTATTTAGATTCTGAATTTTTTAGATAATCTGCAAGTCTTGAAATTGCTTCTGCATCCAGTATAATCTGTTCCTGCGCTTCCTTCCAGTTTCTTTGCTCTATCGCTTCACGGATACCCGGCATAGTTTTCACTCCGTATCCTGTATAAAATCCAGGCGCATAAATTGTATGTTTGTACCATGGACGACGTGGTAATCCCTTTTCAGAGAGTAACTGTTGCTCGGCCTGGTAAAGCGATTGATTAAATTCAGCGCTTACATTATCGGTCTTTACTTTTTCATCGTAAACAATTTTCAAACTATCAGCGCTTTTTTTCAAACTTTCCAATGCATTTTGTAATGGAGAAAAATCAAGATAAGGCACGTCGGACTTTATAGTAGGACTAATGAATTTCTTTGTAGGATCATTGCCAATAGCATAATCATTTGAATTAATAATTTTATTTTCTACTTCCGTACTTTCCCGGGTACTTTTCAAAAGACTTTGCAGCTCATCGGAATATTCATCAATTGTTTTGTATAAATGTGTAAAATCAAAAGGCAAAACATCTGCATTTGCCATTCTCAAAACAGCAAGCCCCGCTGTTTCTGCCAAGGCAACTTCATAATGAAACCCAGGATCTTTAAAGTTTATAAAATCGTAGTAGGAATCATAGATGGAATGATATTCTCCACCGTCATCTTCTCCGCCATAGCCCAGGTTTAACGCTGGTATTCCTGCATGCTGAATAAATGAAGAATAATCTGACCCTGAACCCATTGCTCCCAATTTTAGATCATTTTCTGTTAATATTTGTTCCCTTGATTCGGTGTTGGATGTATTGATTGCTTCGTAAGCTTTTCTTCTTTCAAATACACTTACTTTGGTTTGCGGATCTATAACCGTTTTGGCAATTCCATCCATCAAAGGTTCCAAAGCATGAGAGCCTTCTGCGAATAAAAAGCCGCGACCATTGTTATCAGAATTAATATAAACTACCGCCTTTTGTTGTAATTCTTTTTCGTGAGTTTCCACCCATTCTGTTGAACCAAGCAACCCGGGTTCTTCTCCGTCCCACGAGCAATAAACCAAAGTGCGATCAGGTTTCAATCCGGTTTTCAACATTCCACCAATAGACTTTGCTTCTTCCAGCATGGCAGCTTGCCCGCTGATTGGATCTGCTGCTCCATTTACCCAACCATCGTGATGATTTCCTCTTATCACCCATTCATCAGGATATTTTGAACCCTTAATTTTCGCAATCACGTCATAGCAAGGAACAATATCCCAGTTGAAAGCAACTTTTAAATGAACTTTTGTCTTTCCTGGTCCGATGTGATAAGCAAAAGGCAAACCGCCATGCCAGCTTCGCGGAGCTACCGGCCCGTCAAGCGCTTCCAGCAAAGGCGTTGCATCATGAAAGCTGATAGGAAGCACAGGGATTTTTAAAAGATTAGGTGCTTTTAACCTATCTAATCTTTTGGCATCTTCTGTTGCTCCAACGCCCGGTGTTAAAGGATCGCCGGGATAGATAACCATATCCATTACTGAACCTCTTTGCACTCCGAATTCATTTTTGAATGCGCCTTTCGGATATACATCACCGTTAAAATACCCATCATCCATAGGATCGCTATAAATAATACAGCCGATTGCGCCATGTTCCTGCGCTATTTTTGGTTTGGTACCGCGCCAGCTATGACCATATTTGGCAATTACAATTTTCCCATTTACAGATATTCCCATTTCATCCAAAACTTTATAATCATCCGGCAAACCATAATTTACAAAAACCAATTCACCGGTAACATCGCCATCGGCACTATAAGCATTGTAAGTTGGCAATTGTCCATCTTGCCCGCTTGTTGGGTCTTCTTTATATGCAAGTTCTTTTAGTATCGCTTTATAAGACGTCGGCGAAATCATTTCCAGTTCTCTTGTTTTGGGTGTAGGAAACAGCACATGAAAAGTTTCTATCTGCGCATCCCAGCCCCAATTTTTATAAAGACTCAAAATATATTCTGCGTTTTGTTTATCAGCCGGAGAACCTAAGTGATGAGGAAAAGCAGAAAGTTTTTTCATTGTGACGCCAATATTTCCTGCGTTCAGATTTGTTTCAAATTGTGATTCAAGAGAAACTTGAGTTTCAGTATTTTTTTCACTAAAACCCATAATTTTTTTTGTCTGGCAAAAGGAAACCTGGATAATGAAAAGAAATAAAAAAGTAATCTTTAGTTTGGCCATTGTATTTTTTTAAAAAATAAATAGAAAAGATTTTTAGATACGATAAATTTAGATTTTTAAAACTACTTAATTTCTAAGTGTGAATTTGCTTTCCTAAAATTATTAAAGATTAAAGAACGACGTTGAATTCTTAATTTTTATTTCATTTTGAAAAAAATTCTGTTGAAATTGTTGACCGCTATCAGACATTCAGTAAAGCAATAAATATGACAGATTCTTATTCTGCCTATTTTTTAATTACTTGTCTGGTATCTAATACCGAAAAATTTTCAACATTATTTAAAAAATTATACCAGTCCAAACTGTCGCAGATGATGAATTGCATGCTTGTGAAGCAATTGAATGTTCATTGCATAATCCAGCTGTCCAAAAAAAGCGTTTCCTGTTTTTAAATTTGGATTTTTTTCAAAGACTTCAAAAAAGTGATTCAATTCTTCTTGAAGTTTATTGATGGCGGATTGCAGATCGGGCTGGCGGTGAGGAATTCCTTCTTTTGGTATTAAAGGATTGTCGGTGTTCTCTTTAAAAGGATTTTCACTCATTAAAAAATCACGCGATTTCTGTAGCTTTTCACCTTCATTCAGGATAGGTAATAATAATTTGCCACTGGCATTTTTAACCGCGTCTGCAAAATGTTCTACCATTTGCTGTGCATTCATAATGCCCCATTTTGCTTTCTCATCAGCATGCAATTTGCCCAGCAACGGAATAAAATCATTTTTCAAAAAATCTTCTTTTTCTTTTATCATAAGAAAAAATTAAATGAAAATATCAGCAGTTATCTTGTTTTTTCAGGCGGTCAATTTCCCCGGAAAGTCTTGTGAAAATTTCTTCGATGCTGCCTTCGCCTTTTACCATTACCACTTTATGTTCCTGGTGGTAATGATCTGCAACGGAAGTAGTTTTTCTGTTGTATTCAATTATGCGGGCTCTTATTACCTGCTCATTACTGTCATCCGAACGGCCACTGGTTTCGCCACGCTTTACCAAACGCTTTATCAATTCTTCTTCACTCACATTTAATGCAAGCATCACATCAATACAAGTATTTTTTTTCTTTAGTAATTGGTCTAATGCTTCTGCTTGCACCGCAGTGCGCGGAAACCCGTCAAATAAAAAACCTGCAGCATCAGGATTATTATCAAGCGCATAATTTATCATCCCGATTACTACTTCGTCAGGTACCAAATTGCCTTTGTCCATATACTTTTTCGCTTCTAATCCTAAGGAAGTTTTTCGCGAAATTTCACTTCGGAGTAAATCACCTGTAGAAAGATGTTTAAGATGATATTTTGCAATCAGTTTTTCTGACTGCGTTCCTTTACCACTGCCCGGCGGGCCAAATAATATGAGATTGAACATTGGCTATTTTAAAATCCTGTGAGCCTCAAATATACTTGATGCTTTTTGAAATTGAACAACTATGGTAAAAAAGAATTAATTTATAAAAACCATCACTTTTTGATTCCGTAATTTTACAAAAAACAATTTTTATCGATTTAATTAAATGCAAGCACATGGAAAATGACATAAACTCAAATGGATATCTGAAAGATGATAAAGATCCGGCCGAGATTAAAAATGAGGAATGGAAAAAAGTTTTGCCCAAAGACGTGTATCATATTGCCCGTGAAAAAGGAACAGAAAGGCCGGGCACAGGGAAATATTATCAACATAGTGAGGTGGGGACTTACAATTGCGCGGTTTGCGGAAATCCCCTTTTTAGAAGTAACGGAAAATTTAATAGCAGTTGTGGATGGCCAAGTTTTTTTGAACCCATTTCAGAAAATAGTCTTATTTATTTACAGGATAATTCTTTTGGGATGAACCGTACTGAAGTGGACTGTGGAAAATGCCATTCTCATCTTGGGCACGTCTTTGAAGACGGGCCGCCACCGACAGGCAAACGATATTGCATTAATTCTGTCGTGCTGGATTTTGATAAAAAAACGGATTGACGCGCAATTAATGTATTTGTAGACGCAAGGCATGCCTTGCGTCTACATTATCAAAAAACTAACTTTAAGACTAAATTACGAACGCCCGGTAAAAGTCCTTCGCAGTAAAGCAACAATAAAGGTAAATATCGCTGAACCTATAATTGCCCAGATTATGGGAAACGGTTTTCCCTCTATATTAACTGTAAAAAAATCAGGTAACCCCATTTTTCCCGCTACCCATAAACCAATATACGCCCCAATAAATCCGACAACAATCGATACAAGACACCCGCCCACATCGTACCCGGCAATAGCCTGCCCGATGCTGCCACAAATAGCGGCAATTAATAGGAGTATAAGAAATCCGATAAGAGTCATGGTTTTAAATTTTTATTGAAAATAATAATTTTAATCATTAGCTAAGCAATTTATTTTTCAACTTCTTTTTTGCAAATACAGGTTAGAATTTTTGGTCTAAACTTTATCATTTTTAAAAAATTACTAAACTTTAATTTTCAGGTGCCATCTTTGCAATAAGAAAAGAAGAATAAGCATACATGAATACACAGCCAATCGAAAAAAATCTGATTTCAAAAAAGATAGATACTATTTTTATTGATCTTTACTCTGCAGTTCAATTTATTATTCGGTTTTTTAAAGAACTCTTTAAGCCTCCTTACGAAATAAAAGAAGTTATCAAACAATGTTATGAAGTGGGATATAAATCTTTATTCCTGATTTCGCTTACAGGATTTATTACTGGCCTTGTTTTTACCAAACAATCACGGCCATCCCTTGCAGACTTTGGCGCTACATCTTGGTTGCCAAGTCTCGTTGCCATTGCCATTATCCGCGCGCTTGCGCCTTTGGTTACGGCCTTGATCTGCGCTGGAAAAGTAGGATCGAATATTGCCGCTGAATTAGGGTCAATGAAGGTTACTGAACAAATAGATGCGATGGAAGTTTCTGCGGTAAACCCCTTTAAGTTTTTGGTAGTAAGTCGTGTATTGGCCACTACTATTATGATTCCGTTGCTCATGTGTTATACGGGGTTTGTAGCGATGATGGGCGCTTTCTTAAATGTTCATAATAGCGAAATGACCAGCTTTGTTACTTTTTTTCAACAGGCCTTTGCCAAAATTTCCTTCCTGGATATTTTTGCTTCATTATTTAAAAGTATCGTATATGGATTTACGATAGGAATGGTCGGCTGTTACAAAGGTTTTAATGCAAAAAACGGAACTGCAGGGGTGGGGAAAGCGGCGAATTTATCGGTAGTTTTATCTATGTTTTTAATTTTTATAGAAGAAATTCTTATTGTACAAATAACAAATAGCATTAGGTAGCGATGGAATTAACCAATGAATTGATTAATAGCAATGAAATCGTGATTTCAATAAAAGATCTTTATAAATCTTTTGGCGAAAATGAGGTTTTGCGCGGTATAAACCTTGACGTTCACAATAAGGAAAATGTAGTTGTGTTGGGAAGATCGGGAACCGGTAAGTCTGTGCTAATTAAAATCGTTTGCGGATTATTGAAACCAGACAGTGGACAGGTAAACGTTTTGGGAAAAGAAGTCGAATTATTAAAAGGCAAAGACCTGCAAACGCTCCGGCTGGAAATTGGATTTTCCTTTCAAAACAGTGCACTTTATGATAGTATGACCGTTAAAGAAAATTTGGCATTTCCACTGGTGAGGCATTCAAAACATTTAAGCAGGAAAGAAGTAAAGCAGCAAATTGAAACAGTTTTGGACGCGGTAGGCTTATTGCAAACTATCAACCAAATGCCGTCAGAATTGTCAGGTGGCCAAAGAAAAAGAATAGGCATTGCCCGAACGCTAATTTTAAGGCCGCAAATTATGTTATATGACGAACCTACATCCGGCCTTGATCCGATAACATGCATAGAAATCAACAATTTAATAAATGAAGTGAAACATAAGTTTAATACAACCTCCATTATAATCACTCATGACCTTACCTGTGCTAAAACAACAGGCGATACCATCGCCATGTTATATGAAGGGAAATTTATTAAGAAAGGTACATTTGACGAGGTATTTGCTAGCGACGATGAAAGGATTAAAAATTTTTATAAATACAATTTTATTACATAATTTATGAAATCAAACGGAAACAGAAGAGCCATTATAGTGGGAATATTTATTTTCCTTGGCCTTGCCATATTTATCTGGACCGTGCTTACGCTTGGTTCGCAAAAAAATACTTT
>JBDTHD010000291.1:0-1852 GCA_039937075.1 Ginsengibacter sp.
GGGAAATTGATAGAAGTATTCATCTTCTATATTAGCCAGCTTTTACCATTCTTGCGTTGCCATAAATATCTTTTCTTATCTCAGAGGCGAAGCCTGATTTTTCAAAAATATCTTTTACTTCTTTTGAATAATTTTCATGCACTTCAACATAAATTTTTCCATTTTTATTTAAATGTCGTTTTGCAAAACCGGTAATTTTTTTATAAAAAATAAATGGATCGTTGTTGTCAACAAACAAAGCGATCGAAGGTTCAAACTCAGTAACATTTTTTGCCATTATATTCTTCTCTTTAGCCGGGATGTAAGGCGGATTGCTCACAATTACATCGTATGTTTTTAAGTCTTTCCATTCAGTTTCATCTAAAAAATTAATTTCAAGAAAACCAATTGGTGTATTAAAACCGGAAGCATTTTTTTTTGCAATTTTTAAAGCTTTTTCGCTTACATCTATTGCTGTGATATTTGCAGATGCTAATTCTTTTTTAAGTGAAACAGCAATGCAACCACTGCCGGTTCCAATATCTATCATATTTGTTGGTTTACTGTGCTGGTTGCGTGCGTGCGAATCATTAATAATCCATTCAACTAATTCCTCTGTTTCGGGACGGGGAATTAATACATTTTCATTAATAAAAAATTTTCTTTTATAAAACCATGTTTCTTGTAAAACATATTGAACAGGCTTGTGTTCCAAAAGTTCCTTTAAATATTTTTGCAAATGGTTATAATCAATTTCATTTAATTTATGATTTCCGTTTAGTCTTCTTTCTAATTTTTTTAACCCGGTTGCATTTTCAAAAGCCCAATCAGCAATATTATCTGATTCGCGATCATCATAAATTGTTTTTAATTTATTTTTAAAATCAATATAAAACTGTGAAATTGTCATTTATACAAACTTAATTATTTTGCGAAGCATTTTACTCTTTCTAAACTTTCTAAACTTTTTCTAAATTATTTTCTAAACCGTAAATTCTCTAACATTAATGACAGACCAACAATACATTGGCCGCTGTATTCAACTGGCAAAACTAGCCGCTGGCGAGGTTGCGACAAATCCTATGGTAGGAGCGGTTTTGGTTTATGAAGATAAAATTATTGGAGAAGGATTTCATAAAAAATATGGCGAGCCACACGCGGAAGTGAATTGTATTAATAACGTTGAAGAGAAAAATAGATCGTTAATTGAAAAAAGCACGATGTACGTTTCTCTTGAACCCTGCGCCCATCATGGGAAAACGCCGCCGTGCGCCGATTTAATCATCAAACATAAAATTAAAAAAGTAGTTTTAGGTTGCCGTGATATTTATGAAAAAGTTGCAGGCAAAGGAATTGAAAAGTTGCAGAATGCAGGTGTGGAAGTAGTTATGGACGTTTTAAAAAAGGAATGTCTTGAAGTAAACAAACGCTTTTTTATTTTCCATCAGAAAAAAAGGCCTTTTATTATTTTAAAATGGGCGCAAAGTGCAAATGGAAAAATTAGTTCGGGAAATAAAAGAATTTTAATCAGCAACGATTACAGCAATCGCCTCGTTCATAAATGGCGAAGCCAAGAAGCGGGAATTTTAGTGGGAACCAACACCGTTTTAAAAGACAATGCACTTTTGACAACAAGATTATGGAAAGGAAAAAGCCCGGTTAGAATTGTAATAGATAAAGAATTGAAATTGCCTCTGTCCTTTAAAATATTCAATGAGGATTCTAAGACAATTGTTTTCAATTTATATAAAAGTGCAACCGAAAAAAATCTGCAATTTATCAAACTTGAAAATAATGATTTCTTAAATGAAATAGTTCATTCACTTTTTGAAAACGAGATCCAAAGCGTTCTGGTTGAAGGAGGCGCAAAAAC
>JBDTHD010000292.1:0-4041 GCA_039937075.1 Ginsengibacter sp.
ACTCTTCCCTGGTTTGAGGCAGCATCGCATAATTTGAAGTTTTTTCTGTGCCAATAGTGGTCTGCGTTTCGGCGCCGATATTTTTGCCACAACTGCTGCCTGGCCCATGAGCCGGATAAACAATTAAGTCGTCTGGCAAAAGCATTAATTTATTATGGATGGAATCGTACATAATAGAAGCCAATTCTTCTTTTGTAAGATTGCCGCTGCTTAAATCAGGCCGGCCAACGTCTCCTACAAATAAAGTATCGCCGGTAAAAATGCAATAAGGTTTTCCCGTTTCATCTTTTAGAAGATAACAGGTAGATTCTAAAGTATGTCCCGGCGTATGAATCACTTCAATTGTAATTTGTCCAAGTTTAAATTCTTCACCATCTTTTGCCAGGTGAAAAGGGAAACTTGTTTTTGTATTTGGCCCGTAAATAATAGTAGCGCCAGTTTGTTTGCTCAAATCAAGATGGCCACTTACAAAATCAGCATGAAAATGAGTCTCGAAAATGTATTTTATAGAAGCATTGTGCTCCTTCGCCATTTTTATATAAGATTCTGTATCCCTTATCGGATCTATAACAGCGGCCACTCCATCGCTTTCGATAAAATAAGATGCCTCACTTAAGCAATCTGTATAAATTTGTTCTATGTGCATAACAAATTAGTTTAAATAAAAAGCCATATTTACTAAAGTTCATAAATATGGCTAAATTTTTTTAGGACGATTCAATATTTCTTATCGAAAGAAAATCATCCAACAAGTTCTTTTACAAATTTATTGATATCTGCAATTCGATTTTCATTAATTGTATAAAAAATAAATTTGCCTTCACGTACTGTATTTACAATTTCAGCTTTACGCAAAATCGCAAGATGTTGGGAAGCAACGGATTGTTCAAGGCGCAATTTTACATAAAGTTCAGTAACCGTAATTCTTTTATGTTCATCAATAGTCTGAAGAATCTGTTGTCTGAGTTTATGATTCAGCGCTCTTAAAACAAGGGCTGCTTTCTTAATTTTTAAATGGTCCATATTTTTTAAAGCATCACTTTCATTGGTGTGCTCCAAACGATTGGTTTCGTGGTTTTGGGCTGTGAGTGTCATGTGTGATTAGATTTTAAATGATAATAATAGTTTTCAAAACGGATTCAAAATTTTTACTAAGCAAAGGTACGTATTGTAAATACATATAGTTTGTAAGGAAATATTAAAATAAATTTTTCTTAGTTAATTTTTGCCGTGGTATAAAAGTCCTTAATGTACATTGGATGAGAGTTTAACAAATTTTCAAAATTCTTTTTTTGAAATTGATTCCATGAGAAAATGGCAAGAGCTTCCGTTGAAATTTCTGATAGAATATACCTGAGATTTTCGATTGTAGAAATTAACTTTTCAAATTTTTCGGCGCCACTTCCGAAAAAGATGAAAGGGTTCTTTTGTATCAATTGACTAAAAGAATTTTCTTCCAAAACCTGAGCTGCCGGCTCAATTATTTCCTTTAAATCCATATTATAAACGGCAGTAAAAACTTCCATTCGCCTGGCGTCAATCATAGGACAAAAGAGGGTATCTTTTTCTGGATTGCGAGATTCTTTTATCGCTGAAAAGGCCATTAATTCTAAAGAATTAAACATCATCATCGGGATTTTTAACCCAAAACATAAACCTTTTGCGGTAGCCAGGCCAACCCTGATTCCTGTGTAAGAGCCGGGCCCACCGGTGACGCCAATTGCTTTTAGTTTGCTTAGTTTAATGTTACTTTTCTGAAGAAGATTTTTAATAGCAACGTGTAAAAAAGCCGCGTGTTGGTTTTGTTCAGTGTTACTAACGGTGGATAATACTTTGTCGCCGTCACAAATATTGACAATAGCTTTTTCTGATGAGGTGTGGATATTTAAAATGTAATTCATTTTTATAAATTCATTCCGAATGTTTCTGAATATATTTTTTTAAGTGCCGGAGCCTGAATATACCGATCTTCTTTCTCCGATAATTTTTTTAATAAGTCATATATTTTTTCAATTCCAATTTTTTTCGCCCATTCAAAAGGGCCATACGGATAATTGGTTCCCAACTTCATGGCCATGTCAATTTCTTTTTCAGAACTGACTTTTTCGCCCAAGGCAAAAAATGCCTCATTTACAATCATGCTAATTACTCTTGCGGAGATTAAACCGGGCTCATCTTTTACCAAAATTACCTTTCGATTTAAAAAGTGAAAAATTTCTTCGTTTTTTTGCGGCTTACTTGTCGCGACTTCCCAAACAGGTCTTTTTAGGAAACCTTTCCAACCATTGATGCGGCAAAAATTGTCGGGAAAATTAAGTTCCGCTAACGTTGTATTTACCTCATTAATATAAACTCGTTTGCCTGCTAACTTTGAAGGGTTTATTTGTCTATAATATGAAAGAAGAAAAAATGCATCGTAATTTTTCCAATCGTTTTCCTCCGGCATATTTGAAGCAAAAGTAATGGAAGCTTTATCGGTTGGTGATATTGATAATATTTCACTTTTCTGATCTTCATCTGCAAGGATAAAAATTTCCATACTATATTTTTTGCAAAAATAGGTTTGTTAGTTGATGGAAACTTTTGCAACTTTAAACTCTTTTTTAAAAATCATTATATGAATAAATCAATCGTCAACACCTCCAAAGCGCCGGAACCTATCGGCCCGTACAGCCAGGCTGTAAAGGCAGGAGGATTTTTATTTTTATCAGGCCAGGTCGCTCTGGTACCGGGCTCTTCAGAGTTAAATACCGGAAATATTACAGATGAAACAAAACAAGTGATGGAGAATTTAAAAGCGATTCTTACTGAAGCCGGTTTAAACTTTGGCCATATAGTAAAGACTACCATTTTTTTAAAAGAAATGACTTCTTTTGCAGAAGTAAACACAGAATATGGGAAATATTTTGATAAAGATTTCCCGGCGAGGGAAACCGTGGCGGTAAAAACTTTACCTAAAGATGTAAACGTTGAAATCAGCATGATTGCTTTTGGAGGTTAAACAGTAAACGAACCTACCTACCGGAAGGCAGGCAAATTCTGTATAAAATCATTTTGAAAAATAAAAGGAAATTTTCACAGAACCTTAAACAAAATAATATTGAACAGGCAGGTAATTATAACATCCAAGGCGCATAAATATTTGACTGAAACACTTCAGCGCAAAGGATACTCGGTTCTTATTTCAGAAAAAATTTCTTACGAAGAGTTGGTTAGTATCATAAGCCAGGCTGAAGGACTTGTCGTTACCACCAGGATGCCGATCGACAAACTTATGATTGACAGAGCATCAAAGCTAAGATGGATAGGGCGGCTGGGAAGTGGAATGGAATTGATAGATGTGGAATATGCAGAATCCAAAGGTATTAAATGTGTAAGCAGCCCAGAAGGAAATCGTAATGCAGTAGCGGAACACGCGTTGGGATTATTGCTAAATCTTACCAATAAAATATCTTCCAGCTTTGAGGAAATTAAGGACAAAAAATGGATTAGAGATGCCAATCGCGGTACAGAGCTGGAAGGCAAAACTATCGGAATTATTGGATTTGGTAATACGGGTTCAGCATTCGCGAAATTGTTGGCTTGCTTTGATGTAACCGTTCTGGCTTATGATAAATATAAATTCGGGTTTAGCAGTGGTCATGTAAAGGAGGCAAATTTCGAACAGGTTTGCCGTTATGCCGATGTAATAAGTTTGCACGTTCCGCTTACGGCTGAAACGCACCATTTGGCTAACGAAGCATTTTTTAATTCTTTGGAAAGAAATCCTTTCTTTATTTCAACATGCCGTGGCAAGGTAACCGACATCCCCGCTTTAATTAATGCATTAAAGCAGAAAAAAATTGCCGGAGCAGGATTGGATGTAATGGAAAATGAAAAATTAGAAACTTATTCAAAAGAAGAGAGCCAGCGCTTAAATTGGTTATTAGCCCAAACAAATGTAATTTTAACGCCTCATATTGCTGGTTATTCCCACGAAGCATTTTATAAAATGGCAAAAGTGTTACTGGAAAAATTAGGCTTGAAATAAAATTTAATCTT
>JBDTHD010000293.1:0-4416 GCA_039937075.1 Ginsengibacter sp.
GAAACCAACGGCGATATTACCATAATAGAAAACATTGAAAATGAAAATTCTGATGCTAGGAAAGACATTAAACATTATCACTAATTATTTGCCCCAATTATTGATTCTTTTAAAGTAAACTTACATCTGTCTTTATTCTGGTTAAAGTGAATTCGGTATTTTCTCGCACGCAATCACATTTAATAGATTAGCTCTATTTTTACATACTTGTTTAAGAGCTGCCGCATGGTTTCTTCAACATTTCTCCAGAATGTATTTGTAATTTTTCAAAAATTATTTACTTGAGAATCTTAATTATCGAAGATGAAAAGGCACTCAGCGAAAGCATAAACGAGTATCTTTCTGTTCATGAATATACCTGCGAAATGGCAGAAGATTATCATTCCGCAGTTATGAAAATCGAATACAATACCTATGATTGCATTCTGCTTGATATTACTTTGCCGGGAGGAAATGGACTAAAAATTCTTGAGCATATTAAAGAAGATAATAAAACAGAAGGCGTACTTATTATTTCTGCTAAAGATTCATTGGATGATAAAATAAAAGGATTAAACCTGGGCGCTGATGATTATTTGTCTAAACCATTTCATCTTTCCGAATTGAACGCCCGAATTGCAGCGATTATTCGCAGAAAAAACTTCGACGGAAACAGCACGATTCAATTTGAAAATCTTTGTATAGATACACAAAATAAATCGGTAACTGTGGAGGACAACCCCGTAGAGCTAACGAAAAAAGAATACGAATTACTTTTGTATTTTGTTGCCAATAAAAAAAGGCTGATATCTAAGGAGGCAATAGCAGAGCACCTTTGGGGAAATGAAATGAGCGGAAGCTTTGATTTTATTTACACCCATATAAAAAATCTTCGCAAGAAATTAATGGATGCCGGTGATGCAGATTATATTAAATCGGTTTACGGAATGGGTTATAAATTTACAGGCTGATGAAATTAATTGCTAAATACAACCGGGTAAACATTCCTATCACCATTTTCGTTCTTTTAATAAGCAGCGTAGCGTATTATTTCATACTACATTTTGTTTTGTTGAACCAGGTGGATAAAGATCTTAGAGTAGAGCAACAGGAAATTATCCACCACATTAAAGTAAACGGCACACTTCCAGCAACCTCTAATTACAAAGATCGGCAGATCAAATTTCAACCTACAAACCTTACACATGTAAAGGAAAAATTTTCAACGGAATCAATATATAATAAAAAAGAGGATGAAGATGAGCCATTCAGACGGATTGATTTCCTGGTAACGCAAAACGCGCAAAACTATATGGCCACTGTCGAAAAATCGGAACAGGAAACGGAAGATATTGTGCAACTGATTTTAATCATCACATTTGCCGTAATTGCTGTTCTGCTATTTATTTTGTTTGTTAGTAACAGGTTCCTGTTAGGCAAATTGTGGAAACCTTTTAATCACACGCTTAACCAACTAAAGGATTTTAATCTTTATTCCACAAATGAAATAATACTGCAGCCAACCAATGTCGATGAGTTTGTAGAGCTGAATGAGACTGCCATTTTACTGACACAAAAAGTGAGAAGTGATTATGACTCTCTAAAAAGTTTTACAGGAAACGCCTCACACGAAATACAGACGCCGCTGGCCATTATTAAAAATAAAATTGAAATACTATCTCAATCCGAGCACCTCGACGAATCCCAGGTTAAAATTATAAACAGCTTAAATGAGGCAGCATCAAGGCTTTCACGACTGAATCAATCTTTGTTGTTATTGACTAAAATCGAAAACCGTCAATTCGAACAAACACAGGGAATTGATCTTTCGTCGGTTCTTAATAAATGCATTGAGAATTTCCAGGAAGCGGCTGAACTAAAAGGAATAGATATTGAAAAAAATATAAAAGAAAATATTTCCGTTGTGATGAATGATTCACTTGCGGATATCGTGCTTTCCAATATTATACTAAATGCGATAAAGCACAATTACCAGGGCGGTAATATTAAGGTGAATCTGGATGAACATTCTTTGACAGTCAGCAACACGGGCTATGAGCCAAAACTACAACCTGCTGAATTATTTGAGCGTTTTAAAAAAGATTCTTCTTCGCAGGACTCGCTTGGGCTTGGTTTGTCAATTGTAAAAACGATTGCCGATAGCTATGGTTTTCCTGTTGCGTATTATTATAGAGAGCAACGGCATATTCTTGAAATTAAGTTTCATTAATTCAAAAAAACTTTGGACTATTTATTGCCAGGTTAACAAAACTGAATCATCAAAAAATGGAGTTTATAAAAAAATGGTTGATTGTGATCGCGTTTACCGGCGTGCATTTTATTGCGGTAGCGCAGGATACGATGATAAATAAAACAAGTAGCCCGAGTGTTAAAAAAGATAGTTCCGGAAAACAAATCAACAAGATAAATCCAAATGATTATAGCAGCAATCCTCTGCTGACTCCAAGGACTTATTTATTTTTATTGGGAAACAATCTAAAAAAGGAATTCACCAAACCTTTTCATCTAAAGAAAAAAGATTGGGGAAATCTCGGCGGATGTACGGCGATCACTTTCGCGTTGTCATTTGCTGACGAGCCAATACAGCAATCGGCGCTCAGGCTTAAAAACCGGAAAACAAGTGTAAATGATATCAGCAATGGTTTGTCCGATTTTGGCGCCGTATATGAAGTTGTTACTGTCGCCGGGATTGGAGCTTACGGGCTTATAATCAGCAATAATAAATTAGTGAACACCACGCTTTTGGCTTCCCAGGCCTATATTACGAGCGGCGCTGCGATGACTTTTATAAAATTGCTTGCCGGCCGTACCAGGCCATCTTATTATCCTGCAGGCGTGGAAGCGGAACCCCGGTTCCTGGGGCTTTTTCACAGAAAATTAAATGACGCAAATGGAACGAATGAAAACAGTTCTTTTCCTTCGGGACATACTACAGTTGCATTTGCGGTGGCCACGGTTTTTGCATCGGAATATAAAGACAACCCATGGGTTTCCGTCGTTTCCTACACGACTGCTTCACTTATTGGAGCAAGCAGAATTACCCAAAATAAACATTGGATAACGGACGTGGTGGTTGGTGCAGCTTTAGGATATGTAACCGGAAAACTCGTGGATAATAATTATCACTCCTATACAAAAATCAAAGCATCGGAAAGGACAAAAAATAAGATATCATTTCATCTCGAATACAATGTTACCCACCTGGAACCCGGTCTGGTTTATACTTTCAGGAGATAATCATGTTCTATCAGTAGCAAAAAAGACTGTCAAAATGGAGAGCATTTTGAAGTAAATAAGATAAAAAATATTGCTCAAATAAAAAATAAAAGTATTTGTTGGTTTACTGGTAGCAAAAAAACATTTTTCTACTGTACTGCGATCTTCAGTTTCGCTCCAGATTAGTGGTATAAGTTTGCAAATAATCTATGGTTGAATTTATAAACATCACTTTAAAAGACTTATTTAACCCGGTATTTTATATTAATCATGGGGGAATATGGATTGTGTTATTCATCATTTTTGCCGAAACGGGATTAATGATTGGTTTCTTTTTGCCCGGAGATAGTTTGTTACTGGTTTCAGGAATCTACAGCAAAATGCTTATTGGCAGCCTTATAGCCGGTGGACTGGGAAACGACTTTTTGGAAGTGATGGTTTTGTTTGTCCTGATTTCCATTGCGGGTGTTTTGGGCAATGAATTGGGATATTGGTTTGGCTTTAAAACCGGACCTGTACTTTTCAAACGAAAAGACACCTGGTTGTTCAAGAAAAAACATTTGTACCAGGCACAGGAATTTTATGACAAACATGGAGGTATCGCTATTGTGTTAGCAAGATTTTTGCCCATGCTGCGAACATTTGCCCCGGTTGTTGCCGGCATTGTAAAGATGGATAAAAAGAGTTTTCTGCGTTACAATATTATAGGCAGTACAGCCTGGGTTTTCACTGTGTTGATGGCCGGCCATTATTTGGAGAAATTATTCCTTAATAATTTTGGATTTGATCTGAAGCAACATTTGTTAGTGATTATAATTTTTCTTGTAGTCATAACAACTGGGCCTGTTCTCTACAAAATGATTTCGCGTAAGAAATAATTTATCGGTGGTTAATTTTACTCCACTCTTTTAAAAGTGAGCGTTTCGCTAATCCACCTGAAAACCCAATAGCCTTTTACTTTTAGCAAGCCGTCATCATTTATCCAGGCCACCGAATCCCACTCCCTGCCATGTTTGGCGTCATAAATCACTCCACCCTCCCATTCATTATCTTCGGAATTGTATTTCAGGTTCCGTACAACTTCCATTCCAAGCCATTTGCGGGAACGAAGCTTTGGATCCGGATTCTTTACATCTAACCTGGTATTCATTGGCCTCGTTTTGTCATCAACCTTAAACCAAATAATTTTTGCGCGGAATT
>JBDTHD010000294.1:0-5637 GCA_039937075.1 Ginsengibacter sp.
TCTAAAGCAAGTTCAGCTCCCTGGATAAAATCCGCACCTGCAATGGTATATTTTGGAATTGAGTTTTCTGATTTTAAATGGTAGGCAGTAAAAATGGAATCAAGGTAAAGAGGAGCGATAATAGCAACGCGATAGGTTTTATAAACCGGGTTGTATTTAATTTGTGCAAATGATTTTTGAGCTCCTGCAAAAACAAAAAGAAAAATAAAAGATAAAATATATTTCCTCATAATTTTAAATTCATAATTATTATATCACCAGGAAATTATTCCCATTCGATGGTAGCAGGAGGTTTGCTGCTGATATCATACACTACACGGTTGATTCCTTTTATATTATTAATAATTTCATTAGAAACATACGCGAGAAAATCGTAAGGAAGATGCGCCCAGTCAGCCGTCATGCCATCTACCGAAGTTACCGCCCGCAATGCCACTGTGAATTCATAAGTTCTCTCATCGCCCATTACGCCCACACTTTTTACAGGGAGTAAGATAACGCTAGCCTGCCACACGGTTGCATATAAATCAAATTTTTTCAAAGAATTAATAAATACAGCGTCTGCTTTTTGTAATAGCTCAACTCTTTCTTCTGTAACTTCTCCTAAAATTCTTATCGCCAAACCGGGACCGGGAAAAGGATGGCGGTTAAGTAATGAATCCGGTAATCCTAATTCCGCGCCTACCTTTCTTACTTCATCTTTAAACAGCGAACGAAGTGGCTCAATTAATTTTAATTTCATTCTGTCCGGAAGGCCACCTACGTTGTGGTGCGACTTTATCGTCACCGAAGGACCGTGAACAGAAACTGATTCAATCACATCGGGATAAATAGTTCCCTGCCCCAGAAAATCAATATCTTTTAATTGATTTGCTTCCTTATCAAAAATGTCTATGAAGCTGCTGCCGATGGCTTTTCTTTTTTCTTCGGGATCAATTTTGCCTGAAAGCTTTTGATAAAAATAGTCTTTAGCATCTACTCCTTTTATATTAAGTCCAATGCTTTTGCACGATTCAATCACTTGTTCAAATTCATCTTTGCGAAGCACGCCGTTGTCAACAAATATTCCGAATAAATTTTTGCCAATTGCTTTGTGAATTAATGTAGCGGCTACAGTAGAATCTACGCCGCCACTCAACGCCATAATTACTTTTTTGTCGCCAACTGTCTTTTTAATTTCGGTAATCGTGTCATTGATGAAATGTGCCGGAGTCCAGTCCTGTGCGCATTTGCAGATATTGACTAAAAAGTTTTTTATAATTTTTTTGCCTTCGGCAGAATGATATACTTCCGGGTGAAACTGCAAACCAAAAATCGGGTTATTTGTTTGTTTACTGCTGAAAGATGCTACCGGAATATTATGCGTACACGCAGTTATTAAAAAGTTTTCGGGTAGTTTTGTTATCGTATCGCTGTGGCTCATCCAAACATCGGAATCGCTTTTTACGCCTTGTAATAATTCATCTTCTTTTTGTATTTGCAATTTCGATCTTCCGTATTCGCGCTTGTCACTTTTCTCTACAATGCCTCCGTAATTTTTAGCGATTAATTGCGCTCCATAACAGATGCCGAGAACCGGAACTTTATCATTAATCGCGCTTACATTTAATAACAAAGCATTCTCGTCATTTACTGAAAATGGCGAACCGGAAAGTATCACGCCTTTGAGCTCAGGCGAATATTCGACTTTTTTATTATAAGGAACGATTTCACAATAAACATGGGCTTCTCTTACAGACCTGGCAATAAGTTGTGTGTATTGAGAACCAAAATCAAGGATCAGAATTTTTTCGGTCATGCGTGCGAAGATAAATCGTTTTAAAGATTGCGGAAACAGGCAATATTATTTTAAAAAAATATTTATCTTGTCATCCCTTTCATAAAAAAAGCAAAAATCATGATAATGAAAAATTGCATTCTCCTTTTAATAGTATCCATTGCTTTTGCATCGTGCCAGACACTTACCGGCAACGGAAACGTCCATCAAGAAAAAAGAGATATTCCTAATATTTCCGAAGTCAATACGTCCGGTTCAATAGACGTCGAAATTAAAAACGGCGATAGCTATTCTGTCGTCGTCGAAGATGATGAAAACCTCCTTCCATACGTTATTACAGAAGTGAATAACGGCGCTTTAAACATTCATTATAAAGACGGTTACTCCATAATGAACGACCATGCAAAAGTGACCGTTACGGCGCCCACTTTAGAAAAGTTAACATCATCTGGTTCTGCCGATCTTACGGGCAAAAGCGTTATAAAAAATTCAAAAGGAATAGAAATCAAAACATCGGGCTCGGGAGATATTGATCTTAACGTAGATGCGCCATCAATAAGCGTAAGCGGCTCCGGGTCGGGTGATGTCACCTTATCAGGAATGACAAAAGATTTCGATTGTAAAATGAGCGGAGATGGCGATGTAAAATGCAGTAACCTGAAATCTGAAAATGCCGTGATCGATATTTCAGGAAGCTCGGATGTGCATGTATTTGCCAGTGTTAGTTTAAAAGCAAATGTAGCCGGCAGCGGAGATGTTTACTATGGCGGCAACCCCGCTTCTCCTGAAATTCATATTGCCGGCAGCGGAACTGTTCAGCAAATAAAACAGTAAGCAAAGAAATAAGCAAGAATTTTATTTTAGAGCAACACACAAACTTATAAGGTTTGCAGCAAAGAAATTGAGGGAAGGCAAAACCTTATAGCGTTTGAAGCCAGATATTTTGATAAACCTTTAGGGTTTTCAGCAAACCTTATAGCGTTTCGGATAATTTTTTTTTTAAAAACACTATAAAATTTTTCACTGCGCAAAAACCAGTTCTGCAAATCTTATAGGTTTAAGTACCATTACCGGCAATGGAACTGTTCAGCAAATGAAACAGTAAACGAAGAAATAAGTAAGAATTTTATTTTGATAAACCTATAAGGTTTCCTGCAAACCTTATAGCGTTTCGGATAAATCTTTTCCTAAGAAATACTATAAAATTTTCCAATCGCACAAAAATCCGTTCCGCAAATCTTATAGGTTTTAAAATCAGCAGTCAATAATAACTATCTTCGCAGGCCAAAAAAAGTTCTTACAGAAATGCTAAGCAGAAGAAATATCCGGGTAAAAGTGATGCAAACGCTTTATAGCATTGAATCTATGAATAAAGAAACGCGCCCGGGAGAGCCGTTACAAATCCTGAAAAAAAATCTTGAAAACGCGCAGCAGCTTTTTACTTTTCTCGTTTACTATATGCTTGAAGTAGCGCGCTATTCAGAAAAAGACGCGTTGCAAAAATCACAAAAATACCTGCCGTCTGAGAAAGACCTTACCGTAAATACCAAAATTGCGGGAAATGAGCTGCTTTGGACAATTGCCGAAAATGAATCTTTTCAAAAATCATCCGAAAAATTCAAAATAAAATATTTGATAGATGACGAACTGGTAAGAAGAAGTTACTTTTCTTTAATTAGTTCCGAGGAGTATAAAGAATATATCACCACACCATCGCGGGAAAAAAAATCGGAGAAGCAAATGATGGAATTTATATTTGGAAGCCTGATGATTCCTGATGAATATTTTTTGAGCGATGTAGAAGAAAAATTTATTCACTGGGATGATGATGCAGAGGTGATGATTCTTTTGATGAATAATTTTTTACAAAAACCATCGGCGTTTGATTTTGAAAAAATGGTGGGAGAGGAGAAAATGAAATTTGCGATTGATCTTCTGCAAAGCGTGATAGACAAAGATGAATTTTGCCTTGGTCTTATCAAGCCAAAATTAAAAAACTGGGACGCAGAAAGGATTGCGCTGCTTGATATGATCTTGCTGAAAATGGGGCTTTGCGAGCTGTTATACTTTGAAACCATTCCAACAAAAGTTACCATAAATGAATATATTGATATGGCCAAAGAATACAGCACGGAACAAAGCGGACATTTTGTGAATGGTATTTTGGATAGCATTCACAAAGAATTACTAACACAAAATAAAATCCAAAAGACCAATTATAAAAACAGCACTTTATAATACCTTTGCACATTGAAAAAACAGGATATGAAAAAATTGGTGCTGTCGTTTTTGTTGATTGGTTTTCTGTTTTCCTGCAACATCAGGAATTCGAAAAATAATCCCGAAAGCCTTGCTAATATGGATGTTTCTTTTACCGATACCACTTCGGTTCAACTGGTAGATTCTGTCTATGATTTTGGCAAAACCACAGAAGGCACAAAAGTATCTCATGATTTCGAGTTCAGAAATACCGGTAAAAAGCCGCTCGTAATTTTTTCTGCAAAAGCAAGTTGTGGTTGTACCGTTCCTGAGAAACCACAAGAGCCTGTAAAGCCCGGCGAGACTGGAATTATCAAAGTAGTTTTTAACACTGCTTCGCATCCCGGCCCTGCGCATAAGACGATTGTGGTAGCTTCGAATGCATATCCGCCATTTCCTGTGTTATTGGTAACCGGTGTAGTAGACAAAAAGAATTAAGCAAAAACAATTTGTTTTTGAAAAGAATATAACACGATAGATTTTTTTTATAACCGCTGTAATAAAACAGCAAACAAAACAAAAAACATGAATTTAGCAACGGTATTTTTAATGTTGGGACAAGGCAAAGGTGGGGGAGGATTTCAATTTGTATTTTTAGGATTAATGATCCTTGTTTTCTGGCTGTTTATGATTAGGCCACAGTCCAAAAAGGCAAAACAGCAAAAAACATTTATGGCCAATTTGCAAAAGGGAGATAAAATAGTTACGATTGCAGGCATTCACGGAACTATTAATAAAATGAATGACGACAATACTTTCCTTCTTGAAATAAATCCGGGCTCTTATATCAAAATGGAAAAAAGTGCAGTAAGTATGGAAATGACTGCTAACTTGAACAAAGTAGCAACAGTTGCTCCTATAAAATAAAATTTAGACAAGAATGAACATAAATTAAGGAATTAGGATTGCTTGAGAAATCCTGGTTCCTTAATCCCAATTCTTATTTCTAAATACTAATTCCCAAATCCTCATTCCAAATTCTCTCATGCTTCGAATAGGACTAACAGGTGGAATTGGCAGTGGCAAAAGCACTGTGGCCAGCATATTTGCTGTGTTGGGCATTCCTGTTTATGATTCCGATAGTGCTTCTAAAAAATTGATGGCAGAAGATGTGACGCTGAAAAAAAAGATCATTCAATCGTTCGGAGAAAAATCCTATTCCAATGGAAATCTGAACCGAAAATATTTATCTGAGATCGTTTTTAAAAATCAAAAAAAAATTGAATTGCTAAATTCAATCGTTCATCCGGCCACTATAAAAGACGCGGACGACTGGATGAAAAAACAAACTGCTCTTTATACCATAAAAGAAGCCGCGTTGATATTTGAAAGCGGTTCCAATAAATTTTTGGATGTTGTAATCGGCGTTAGTTCTCCTCTTTCGCTCAGAATTGAAAGAACGGTAAAACGTGGGAACATTTCAGAAAAGCAGGTAAAAGCCAGAATAAAATTGCAAATGGATGAGGAAGAAAAGATGCGTTTGTGCGACCACGTTATATTCAATGACGAACAGCAAATGTTGATTCCCCAGGTATTATTATTGCATGAGAAATTTTTGAAAGAAAGTAAATAAATTTTCACTCATAATTGCAAAGAAATTC
>JBDTHD010000295.1:0-2310 GCA_039937075.1 Ginsengibacter sp.
GGCTTGTGTTTTTAGATATCCAGGTAGGATTGAGTTCCGTTCACGATGAAGTGCCTCCATTAGAAAAATATCTAAAATTACCGCAGGTTCATTTAGGAATTGATCCTGAATTTTCTATGAAAAATGGATCCGTTCCAGGCAAAAAAATAGGGACTTTTAATGCTACTGATATAAATATCGCCATTGATGATTTAGCATCTTTGGTAAAAAAATACAACCTGCCTCCCAAAATTTTAATTGTCCATCGTTTTACACAGGGAATGCTCACCAATTATAAAGAAATAAAAAAAGTTCCTGAAGTTCAGGTAGTAATCGATATGGATGGATGGGGTAATAAAACCTTGAAACGTTCTACGTACTTGAGATATGTTTATGCCCAACCGGTTGAATTTACAGGCTTTAAATTATTTTACAAGAACGATACAAAAACCGGCGTTGATCAACTGTACACTCCGCAGGAATTATTAAAATTTATACCCAAACCAATTTATATTCAATATCAATAAGTCATTCAAATTTTTATGAAAGCAAATTTTGTTTTTATCATCGCATGCCTGGTATTTTCCAGCGCCTGCAATTCTTCGACTAAGTCAAACGAAAAGAATGATCCTAATGTAAGTACTGCAAAAAGTGACACCACTATAGTACAAAATTCTGCTATTGCAACGGCGGCGGAAATTCTTGCTAAAAAGCAAGTGCCTGTTTTGTGTTTTCATCATATAAGAGATCCAAAGCCTGGACAAAGTGTAACGATGAAAAGTTATTCCGTTTCGCCGGCCCAGTTTGCCGAACTAATGAAAGCTTTAAAAGACAGTAATTATCATACAATTTTACCAGATCAGTTGTATAATTATTTAGTTCATGGAGCAGAACTTCCTCCAAACCCTGTGATGCTTACTTTTGATGATACTGATGAAGAGCAGTTTACTATTGGTAATACCTACATGAAAAAATATGGTTTTAAAGGTGTCTTTTTTATTATGACAGTTTCGCTTAACCGTCCCCATTATATGACGACAGATCAATTAAAACAATTATCACAAGAAGGAAATGCTGTAGAGTCGCATACCTGGGACCACCACATGGTAACAAAATACCAGGGAAACGATTGGAACATACAATTCGTTCAACCAAAGAAAAAAATTGAAGGAATTACCGGAAAAAGTGCTGATTATTTTGCTTATCCTTATGGGTTGTGGAATAGGGCAGCTTTTCCTGAATTAAAAAAAGCCGGATACAAAATGGCTTTCAATTTGTCAACAAAAAGAGATTCAACGCAGCCACTATACACCATCCGGAGAATGATTGTGCCTGGAACATGGTCTACAAAGGGTACCATCAACGCAATGATCCGGACTTTTAATGTTGATTAATTGATTTATCAGTGAACCAACAAATTTGAATGATTTTTGTTTTCCGCAATCAGGTTGTTGCTATTTTATTTTTGAGACAGATCTTCTTCTTTGTCCCATTTCTTATTTATTTTTAAAAGGATAGCATTCAATCCTCTCGCAGTACCGTCGTAATAATCATTTTTTGCAAAAAGAGGAACGAAGTCTTTATTTATCATTTTATTTTTGTCAACCGCAGTAATGTATTTGTCAATTCCAAAGTCCGTTGTTACGCACAATCTTTTATAATCTTTGGAAATGCAGATAACCATTCCATTGCTTTTTGAAATCTTTCCGATACCCCAAATTTTCATTAAGCGATAACTGAATTCGGTGAACTTATCCTCAGAAACCATATTTGAATCCAGTGTAACGATACAAATTTCTATACTGGTAGCTTTTTCAAAATGCTCAACTGTTTTTTCTAAATTTCTTTTTTGCTCTGGAGTAAATAAATTTTCAAAATCATTCACCCACCCGATCGCTGCAGGCAAGGTGTCCCACAGATTTTGCCTGTAAACTTTCAACTCCTGTGGAGTCATTGCGGTATAAGGAACATAATCCGGTATTTCCTGGGCCTGGCTCTTTGGGCAATTAAATAATATTAATATTAAAAATGTAAAAAATATTTTCATACGCAATCAAATCTGTGTTTAAATGTAAAATTAAAAAATATAATCAGTAATCAGTCAAAGGATGATTAATAGATAATTGAACCGTAATTTGCGGTAGTAATAGAATAATGGGGGTAGTTATTCCATGAGGTTGGACTTCAGAGGAGATAAAAGTAGTAAATATTTTCAGAAATCAAAATTATTCGTGACTTTTATTATTTAGCCACTTCCATCTTTATTTTCTTGTTTTTAATTTTTTCGTTTTTAATCAGGTGCAGCAAGTGATTCATTTTTATCTTCCTGAT
>JBDTHD010000296.1:0-2119 GCA_039937075.1 Ginsengibacter sp.
CCAGAATTGGTTTTTGAAATTGCTTTTGAAGGTATCGCAGCTAGTAATCGCCACAAAAGCGGTGTTGCATTGCGTTTCCCGAGAATGAGCCGTTGGAGAAAAGATAAAACCGTGGAGGATATTAATACAATGGATGATTTGAAAGAGATGCTGGAGATGTACGGGAAGTAATTAATAGTATGTTGTTCGCTTTCTATTATTAGAAAGGTTTAGATAGTTTAGAAGTGTTTAAAAATTTTTGTTAATTCATGTAATTAGTGGCAAAAAAAAAATTAAAAGATACCAAAGGCTTTCAAATAATTAATCAGTGGCTCATCGCCAAAGATTTTATTCCTTTTGCTTTCCAGGAAGAAACATGGCAGCATATTATCAATAATAAATCCGGTTTGGTAAATGCACCGACTGGTTGTGGAAAAACGTTTTCTGTTTTTCTCGGAGCCACAATTTCTTTTATCAATGAACATCCTGAGAACTATCAAACCAAAGATAAAAATGGTTTACAACTTTTATGGATAACGCCGTTACGCGCGCTGGCAAAAGACATCGGCCGCGCCATGGAAGAAGCAATTTCAGAATTGGGAATGAATTGGAAAATAGGCATTCGCAACGGCGATACCAGCATGAGCGAACGTGCAAAACAAAAAAGACAAGTTCCTGAAGTACTCATTATCACTCCGGAAAGTTTACATCTTTTATTGGCACAAAAAAATTACCCGGAAGTTTTTAAAACTTTAAAAATAGTTGCAGTCGATGAATGGCATGAATTGCTGGGAAGCAAGCGCGGCGTGCAGGTAGAACTGGCGTTGTCAAGGATTGTTGGCCAAAGAATAGAAGACAGTAAACCAACCTACCTGTCCGGCAGGCAGGCAAATAAGCCCAATTTTAATTCTCCTTTAAATATCTGGGGAATCAGCGCAACGATAGGAAACCTCCAACAGGCGCAGGATGTATTGCTCTCGCCTCTTTCCCAATTAAGGTTAGTTGAAAAAGATTTTGTAACGGTAACCGCGAATATCGATAAGCCGATTGATATAGAATCCATCTTCCCTAATGAAATAGAAAAATATCCGTGGGCTGGACATTTGGGAATTAAGTTGGTTGATAAAGTAATTCCCATAATTATGAAAAGCAAAACCACGCTCATCTTTATCAACACGCGTGGCATGAGCGAAATGTGGTATCAGGCTTTGCTTAACGCATGTCCGGATTTAGCTGGAGCTATTGCTTTGCATCACGGAAGTATCGAACAGGAATTACGGTTTTGGGTGGAAGAAAATCTACACACGGGAAATTTGAAAGCCGTTGTTTGCACCGCAAGCCTTGACCTTGGCGTTGATTTTCGCCCTGTAGAAACGGTGATACAAGTTGGCTCACCAAAAGGCGTTGCGCGATTTTTACAAAGAGCTGGACGAAGTGGCCACAGGCCGAGTGAGGTGAGTAAAATTTATTTTTTGCCCACGCATTCTTTAGAATTGATAGAAGCAGCGGCATTAAAAGAAGCCACTGAAATAAAATTGATTGAAAGCCGCGAGCCACGAATTTTATGTTTCGATGTGCTCATTCAATACCTGAGCACGCTGGCTATTTCGGATGGTTTTTATCCGGAAATTATTTTTAAAGAAATCAAATCAACTTTTTGCTACAGGGAAATTACAGAGGAAGAATGGCTGCAAATTTTACACTTTGCAACGGCTGGTGGCGTTGCCTTACAGCAATATGACGATTATAAAAAAATAGAAATTATTGACGGACTTTATAAAATTAATAACCGCAGAATTGCTATGCGTCATCGGATGCATATTGGCACAATTGTAAGCGACCCAATGATGAAAGTAAAATTCATCAGCGGCGGATATGTTGGCGTTATTGAAGAATGGTTTATTGCAGGAATGCAACCGGGCGATGCATTTACGCTTGCAGGCAGGACTCTTGAATTTGTGGTGATAAAGGATATGACTTGTCTCGTAAGAAAATCAAATGCAAAAAAATCAAGAATACCAAGCTGGCAGGGTGGAAGGATGCCGCTTTCAGCGAATTTAGGTTTTATGCTCAGACGAAAATTTGATGAAGCAGAGAGTTTTATGGAAAGTGGAAAATTAAAAATTAAAAATGATAAAGA
>JBDTHD010000297.1:0-4099 GCA_039937075.1 Ginsengibacter sp.
GCGCCAATCCATTCCTGAATAGCATAAGCCCCGGCTTTATCGTAAGGCTTAAACTCTGTAACATAGTATTCAATTTGCTCTTCCGAAAGTTCGCGAAATTCGACTTCGGTTTCTTCGGCAAAAAGAATTTTATTTTGAGTAGAGAGAATGCAAACACCGGTAATCACGTTGTGTTTTTTACCGGAGAGATTAGATAATATTTCGATTGCCTCTTTTTTATCTTTTGGCTTACCGATAATTGTATTTTCCAGAACTACTACCGTATCTGCCGCAATAATCATTTGTGCACTACTGTTATCTAAATCTCTTTGAACCGCCATTGCTTTGTTTTCTGCGATATGCATCGCTGTTTGTGCAGGTGATAATCCCGAAGGAAAAGTTTCTTCAATATTTGAAACCATTATTTCAAAAGGAATTTCTGCGAGCTCCAGCAATTGCTTTCTTCGCGGAGAACCGGAAGCTAAAATTATTTTTTTCATCATCATCGCAAAATTTTAGAAAAATATCATGGATACAATTCCTGCCAGCATGATCAATTTTATTACCGAACTCAACTGGTGAAAATCCGCAGGCGTTTTAGCTGCGTATAGTTTTTTTAAAACCCAAACTAATGGAATAATAATCAACGCAAAAGAATACAAGGCAGAAAACCACCAACCCAATTGAATTACATAAATCTGGATGGCAACTAACATGCACGTCAACACTACAATCCACACAGCAGTGAAGACTTTCGAAACCGGCAAACCCCAAACGATGGGCATAGTTTTGCATCCGTATTTAATATCGCCTTCTATGTCTTCCAAATCTTTTATTACCTCCCGGATCAGCGAAATAATAAATGCAAAACCAGCGTAGATAAATGACATTTTCAATAACCGGTGCCATACAATATCGTCCGGCGAAATTCTGAATCTATATTCCGCCAAAGTAAGCACCAAAATAGTCCACGCAGTTAATAATGAAATAATAATATTCCCAATCAGGATTTTCTTTTTGAAAGTGCTTGAATACACCAAAAGAAGGACGATGGCTAAAAAATTAAACAGGGGAATAAAAAAATTGCGCAGTACATAACCAATATACATGCTCAAAATCAGCCCAATAAAAGAAAGCACTGCATGAAGCAAAATGGCAGTTCTGCGGTTAATGAACTTTCCAACGATTACTTTCGACGATTTGTTTACCTGGTCTATATTTTCGTCAAAATAATCGTTGATGATATAACCTGCGGCGGCAATGCAAACGGAAGCAAAAACGAGCAAATAAAATAATGGTTCAGAAAGCTTTATATTTTCATATCCGGGGTGCCCTTCCTGGTATACAAATGGCAGAATAAAATATCTGAAAAGCATTTGAGTAAGCACAATAAAAAAAAGATTGGGCCATCTGATCAATCTGAAAAATGCTGAAAGAGCTTTCATCTAAAAAATTGTAATAAAAATAAAATGATCAGGTTGAAGTAACATCATTCTTTAATGGCCATTTATTGTTTAGTTTCAAAACTTTTTCTATCACATCTCTTACACATCCCTGGCCGCCGCCAAACGGAGAAATGTAAGAGGCCATCGCTTTGATTTCAAAAGCAGCATCTGACGGGCAGGCGGCGATTCCGGCCATCTTCATACAATAGTAATCAGGAATATCATCACCCATAAAAAGTAATTCGTTCAGCAAAAGCTTTTTATCCTCCAAATAATTTTTTAAAAAACTTTCTTTGTCTTTCACATCCATAAAAACTTCGCTGATGCCAAGCCTGTTCAAACGGTTATGTACTGGTTCAGAATTGCTGCCTGATATTACTACAATATTAAAGTCTGAGCGTACAGCCAGTTGCAGCGCATAACCATCCCGGATGTACATTTTTCTGAGCCAGTTATTTTCATTATCTACCAAAATACTTCCGTCGGTGAGTACGCCGTCCATATCAAATGCAAAAGTTTTTATTTGTTTAAACCGGGAAAGAATTTGCATTATTTAAGATAAATTATTTTAGAAATATAAAACACAGCAGTAATTTTTAAACCAGGAAGATTTTTTTCAAATATAGCTATACCGCAGTGAATAATGAATTATTCAAACTCAACGCACGGTAGTTTAAAGAAAATTTTAGCGTTTGCCGTGGTGTTTGATGATACTTTCTGAAAGCTTTAAATAAATATATTTCAGATCCGGAGTTGCTGCAAGTGTCTGTAAATGGCGGTTCAGCGTATAAATATCATCCCGTATGGCGGGGCCGGTTTGTGTAAGAAACGGGGAAAGAGATTTAGCCCTCAAAGTAGTTTCGTCAATCAATGGAAATAAATTTTTAAAATTTATTCTTTCTTTTTCGCAAAACAGTTCCGCTAATGCATATAAGTGGTTGGTAAAATTATTTACAAAAACTGCTGCCACGTGATAATTTAACCTTTCCGTGTCATTGGCTTCAACGACATTGCTTGAGATTGTTTTGGCAAATCCCAGTACGCGGTGCATTATTTCCTGGTTGTTTCCGTCTATTAAAATGGGCATTTCCGGAATGTTCTCGGTATATTTTGACAGAGATTGTAATGGATACAAAACACCATAAGTGGAGGTAATATCTTTAAGCGCATTGATAGAAACGGCGCCTGCAGTATGAACCACAAACTTATTTTTTAATGCCGGAATTTTTTCAATGTGGTCTAATGCAACATCGTGCAGTGCCATTATATAAATATCAGCCTCCACAAAGGTTTCAGCTATTAAAGGGGCGACTGATGCGGAATATATGTGAGCAAGTGACCTGGCATTTTCTTCCGTTCGGCTCACTACCTGTACAATCTCGTGGCCGGCTTGCGCGATTACTTTGGATAAGACAGTCCCGGTGTTTCCCGAGCCAAGCATTACAACTCTCATTGGATATTGTTTATACTAAACATTTTTAGGTTATCAACACTGATATAACGCGATTTCTTATAAAAAAATATCTAGCAACTTATTTTCTAATATTTTTAAATATGCTTTTATATTTTCACGTTAATACAGAAAGCTTACATGTTTGCCTAGGGGGGATTGCGAAATTAAACAAGCTCGTTTACAAAACAAATTTCTCATTTAAAATTTGTTTTTTAATTTTTACGCTAATATTGCAACCACATTTATTAAATGTATTAGCAACAAGGTAAGATATAGAATTGGAAAAATAAGATCATTATGGCAAAAAATTTATTGATTGTTGAGTCGCCCGCGAAAGCGAAGACGATAGAAAAAATACTGGGTGCAGACTTTGAAGTAAAAAGCTGTTATGGCCACATTCGCGACCTTGAAAAAGATGATATGGGCATTGATGTAAATAACAATTTTGCACCAAGGTATAAGGTTCCTGATGAAAAATTAAAAGTAGTAAGAGATTTAAAACAGTTTGCAAAAAAAGCAGAGACAGTATGGCTTGCATCAGATGAGGACCGCGAAGGAGAAAGCATCAGCTGGCACCTGGCGGAAGTATTAGGCCTGGATGTAGCCACTACCAAACGAATCGTATTTCATGAAATCACCAAGCCGGCCATCAATGCCGCAGTACAAAATCCACGTATAATAGACATGAACCTGGTGAATTCGCAACAGGCGCGTCGCGTATTGGACAGGCTGGTTGGGTTCGAACTGTCGCCGGTTTTATGGAGAAAAATAGGAATGAAAGGCGGTCTTAGCGCAGGACGCGTTCAAAGTGTAGCGGTAAAATTAATTGCAGAAAGAGAAAGAGAGATCAACCAGTTTGTAGTATCCGGTAGCTTTAAAATCGAAGCAACTTTAGCTGCTACTGATTCTGGAAAACGGATTTCTTTTAAGGCGGAAGATGGAGGAGCCAGAACCATCGAAACCGCAGAAGCGTTCCTCGAAAAATGCAAAAATGCGATTTATTCAGTAAGAGATATTGTAATAAAACCCGGAAAACGAACCTCTGCAGCGCCTTTTACTACTTCAACCTTACAACAGGAAGCGAGCAGGAAACTAGGATACGGCGTAAGCAAAACCATGATAATTGCGCAAAAATTATATGAAAGCGGGAAAATCACCTACATGAGAACGGACAGCGTAAACCTGAGCGGCACTGCAAAAGGCCAGATTAAAAGTGAAATTC
>JBDTHD010000298.1:0-8152 GCA_039937075.1 Ginsengibacter sp.
ATTATAAGCGTATTTGCAGTTCCTAAATCTATCGCAATCTCCTGTGTGAAAAAATTAAAAAGGCCCATTTTATATTTGAGGTATTGAATATTTATTAATGCCTGCAAAGTTGTGGAAATAATTTGGATTTACAACCGAATACTATTGAAGGTTTTTATATGAACTGCAATTAAAATTTGTAAATTGTTTAAAAGTTGAATTATTGTAATATAACTTCTTTTTTTGGACAAAAATCCAGTAAACGAAGAAATTTTGAAGATTTCTATTGCGAATGATTTTATTGACGGAGAGTAAGTTCAGATTAAATAAATAATTTTTTCCAACTCTATTTTTACATTTACCCGGATAAGGGAAAATCGGCAATATCAATCTACAAATTCATACCCAATATCTCCCCGGTAATACATGCCTTCAAAATAGATTTGTTCCAGCATGGATTTTGAAAGCTCAATTGCATCGCCCAAACCAATGGCCAATGCAGAAACGGCAAGCACTCTTCCGCCGTTTGTAACAATTTTATTATTTAAATTTTTTGTGCTGGCATGAAAAACCATATCTCCAGTTCCGTCATCATCTATATGCTTTCTTGCCTGCGGATTTTCCAGGTACAAAAATTCAATGGGAATGTCCTTTTTATAATTGCCCGGATATCCACCGCTAACAGCAACGATGGTCACTGCGCTATTTTTTTCAACGAGGATTTTTTGTGTGTCTAGTTTTTGCTGATCCATGGCAATTAATAATTCGACCAAATCATTTTTTAAACGGACCAAAACCACTTCAGTTTCCGGATCGCCCATCCGGCAATTGTATTCAATTACTATCGGTTCTTCTTCTACTTTTATCAAACCCAAAAAAATAACACCTTTGTAATCAATTCCTTCTATTTGCAAACCTTTTATGGTGGGTTCAATAATATTATCGGTAACTTTTTTCATAAAATGTTCCGTAGCAAATGGAACAGGACTTATTGCGCCCATGCCACCGGTATTAGGACCTTTATCACCTTCGCCGATTCTTTTATAGTCTTTCGCTTCAGGAAGGATTACATAATTTTTACCATCTGTAAGAACAAAAACACTTAGTTCTATACCATCAAGAAATTCTTCTACCACTACTTTTTTTCCTGCGTTTCCAAATTTTGCCTGCTGAATCATCAATTCGAATTCACTTAATGCCTCTATATAATTATGGCAAATGATCACACCTTTTCCAGCGGCTAATCCGTCTGCTTTTAAAACGACAGGCAAAGGATGGTGCTGAATATATTCCAATCCTTCGTCAAAATTCGAGATGTCAAATTCCCCATATTTAGCAGTAGGAATTCCATTTTTTTCCATAAAACTTTTTGCAAAAGCCTTGCTTCCTTCCAATTGTGCGCCGGCTTTTGACGGGCCGGTAATAATTATATCCTGAAGCTTTTTATCAGATTTAAAAAAATCATAAATGCCATTAACCAAAGGCTCTTCCGGGCCTACAACGACCATCTCAATTTTTTTTGAAAGGCAGATTTTTTTTACCGCAGCAAAATCATTGATATCAATATCGATATTTTGTCCAAGCCCTGCTGTTCCTGCATTTCCAGGGGCAATAAATAATTGGGTACATAAAGAACTTTGACTGATTTTCCAACAGTATGCATGTTCTCTGCCTCCGGCTCCCAGGATAAGAATGTTCACAATTGTTTGTTTTTGGATTATTAAAAAAGAAGTGGCAAGTTAGGAAACTTCATGATTCATCAGTCAAACTTTTGTCGAAAAGGTGATTTAAAAAAAGTCAATATTTGTTCTTTTACTGTCAAAATATACATTTGAAAATAGATTCATTGCTGAATTTTTAAAATAATATTTTCTGAAGGGGAAATGAAAATTCCATAAAAAATAAACTTCGTTTTAAAATTCTGTTTACATTACAAGCTGAATAAAATTCTTTCCCAAATTATTTGTAAATCAAAACCAAAACAATATGGAAAATGAAATGATACCGGCAAACATTGCTGAGCATAAAAAAGGAAAACATCCGAAAGCATTGTATATACTTTTTATGACTGAAATGTGGGAAAGGTTCGCATATTATTTAATGGTAGGTATTCTGCTTCTTTACCTGATAGATGGTAAAACCGGAAAAGGAATGACTGAAAAAACGGGTGCTGATATTGTTGGAAGTTTTATCGCGCTGGTTTATCTCACTCCTTTTATCGGCGGCTTGTTGGCCGATAGGTATCTTGGTTATATAAGATCGATTTTTATTGGCGGAACTTTAATGGCTTTAGGGTATTTTGGACTTTCTTTTCCGGGAAATACGGCATTGTATGTTTCGTTACTATTAATCATCGTGGGTAATGGGTTTTTTAAGCCTAATATTTCAACTCTTCTTGGAAATATTTATAACCGTGAGGATCTGAAACCTTTAAAAGACAATGCGTATAATATTTTTTATATGGGCATTAATATCGGAGCGTTGGTTTGCAATTTTGTCGCTGCATATTTAAGAAATAAATATGGATGGGGTTATGCTTTTGCCGCCGCCGGCGTTGGCCTTGTAATTGGAATGATCATTTTAGCAAGTTCCCTAAAAGGTGTCAGGATGGGCGAAGTAAAAAAAGAGAAAAGATCGGAAGACATGCCTTTGAGCAAAATTTTTACTTATGTTTTTTTACCTGCTATTATTGCGGCAATTATAGGATGGATAATTCCTTCGTTGCTTTTTGGTACAACCATTTTGGGTAGCAAATCCAATGATGCTTTTATTTTTGCGTGTCTTCCAATTATCGCATTTTATGTCTCGCTTTATATTAAAGCCACCGGTACTGATAAAAGAGCCATTGGCGCGCTTTTATTTATTTTTGCGATCTCAATTATTTTCTGGACGATTTATAATCAAAACTCAACGGGTCTTACTTTATGGGCGCAAAAACATACAGACAGGACCGTCTCGCCAAGCGCGAAGAAAATTGCCGGAACGCTTGGTTTTCTTCAAACGGTGAGCGATTCGCCCCGGCTGGCAAATAAAGTGGATCAATATTTTGTGGATATAAAAGATAACGCAGCAATTTCTACACCTTACGATGATAATAATGTGAAATTGGTAGATGGGAATATTGTAGATAGAAAAACAAAAATTGTGCAGGTAATGGGCCCCGATCCGTATTACAATAATGTTCCAAAAGATCAATGGCCGGCAAGCGGAAAAGAAGAAGTGGCTAATACGGAATTATTTCAATCCATTAATCCATTATTCATAATACTTCTCACACCTTTGCTGGTATTGCTGTTTAGCTATTTACGAAAACGGAAGAAGGAGCCATCTACTGCCGCTAAATTTGGAATGGCATTGTTTATTTCAGGGCTGTCAGCGCTGGTGATGGTATTTGCAATTCTTTCGGTTTCGTCGGTTTACCAGGATAAGACTTCTCCATATTGGCTTTGGCTCGTGTATTTTATTTTTACAATCAGTGAATTATTGTTGAGTCCGATTGGATTGTCGCTGGTGTCTAAATTGGCGCCTGCAAGGCTTACAGCGCTTTTGATGGGAGGCTGGTTTTTATCCACTGCGATTGGCGGCAAACTCGCAGGAGTAATGACAAGTTTCTGGGATAATTTTACAGATAAAAAAATATACTTTTTGATTTTGGTAGTTGCGGCCTTTATTGGTGGAGTTTTAATTTTGAGCAGATTGAAATCGTTGAACTCCATTGTGAAAGAGAAAACGGGCTCGACTTAAAAAAGAAATTTAAAATTTTATGAAAACCGGAATTAAATTTCCGGTTTTTTTTTGCAAAAACGAAACCAGTCTGTACGTGTAAAAAGTATTTTATACGTATCTTTATAAAAACTATTTTTTATGACAACAAAGCTCACATTAAGTGTTGAGGTGGAAAAAGTTAAAAAGATAAAACATATTTCAAAAAGAAGAGGCAAGAGTGTTTCCAAATTGTTTGAAGATTTTATTGACGATTTTGATAGAAAGGAAAAAGAGGAGGGTTTTGATATTAAAAAGGTTATTGGTGCTTTTGGAAAACCTCCGAAAAACTTTGATGCTGATAAGGTTAAGTGGGAATACTTAAAAGATAAGTATGATTTGTAAAATTTTTCTAGATAGTGATATCTTTCTGGATATACTTTTGTTTAGGGAACCTCATTTTGAAAGTAGTGTGTCTATTTTTCATTTAAGAATTGAGCAGGAGGTTGAGTTATTCACTTCTCCATCTATCATTCTTAATATAAATTATATTGCTCAAAAACAATATAATAAGGAAAAGGCGCTAAAAGGAGTTTCCGAAATCTTAAAAATTGTAGAAATTGTTGAAACTACGGGAGAAATTTTGATTAATTGTTTTAACCATAAGTATGTAGATGTAGAAGACGCAGTACAGTATTTTACGGCTTCTCAAAACAATTCTATAAAATATTTTATCACAAGAAATGTCAGGCATTTTAGATTTAAAAATACAGACTTAAAGATTCTAACTCCCACGGATTTCTTGAAACTTTTTAAACAAAAACCATAACCTCTTTTCGTTACTGAAATCTTTCGTTATTGAAAAGATAAGGTTATATGTTTTAAACTTCATGGTACAAACTTTGTCATACCATTTGAAAAAAATAATTCATTCACCCAAATTTTTTTTATGAAAAAATTACTAATACTTATTGTTCCGTTGTTATTTATTTTTTCTTCCTGCACGAAAGAAATTACAAAAGTTCAACAGGTTGACCAGGCGTTTTCAGCAGTGTATACTATTCAGACCGGCGGTTGGACTACTGATAATAATGGCTTAAGTTATACTGCACAAATTAACATACCGGAACTGGATAATACAGTTTATCAGAATGGAGCAGTCCTCGTATATCTTTCTTTTTCGGGAACTTCGTATTATGAGGCTATTCCCGAAGTTTTTGATGGCATAGCCTATGGGGTTATTCATTCAAATGGATATGTCGGAATTGATATCAGCGCTTTATCAGGCGACGCTATTAATGCGCCTAAACAAACAATTTCTGCGAAAGTAGTTTTGATTGACGCGACCGCTTTATCATTGCACAAAGATGTAAATTTTAATGATTTAAATGCTGTAAAGCAGGCATTTAATGTGAAATAACTTTGACTTGATAACAGTAAAAAAAGTAGTTGGTTAAAACCTTGATCAACCAAGCTAAAAAAGAGTTTAAAAAAGTTTGCTGAAATTTCGGCAAACTTTTTTTTGACTCTTTTACAAAGCAAAAAAATTAGAATTAACTTTTTGGCGAATTAATAATCTGTTTTATTTTTTTTGGCCATCTTCTTAAACCGAAAGGTTAAGAATGTTGCTGAAAAAGTAAGGCCGGTTATGAAACCAACCCAGATTCCAGCGGCGCCCATTTTAAAATGAAAGGCAAGAACGCACCCTACCGGTATACCGATTACCCAATACGCAATGCCAATAAAAAGTGTTGGCACTTTTACATCCTTTATCCCGCGTAGTAAACCTGCGCTTACCGCCTGGGTGCTATCAGAAATTTGGAACAATGCTGCAAACAATAATAAATAAGAAGTCATTGAAACCACTTCTGTGTTATCATTAAAAATCAATGGAAGCTGGTTTCTTAATAAAATAAAAATCAACGCGCAAAAAGATCCATAAATCAGTGCCATATACAAAGTACTTTTCCCAATAAGTTTTATCAATTTCCAATCATTTCTTCCGAACGAATTGCTGGTGCGAATAGAACCTGCCTGCGACAGGCCCATCGAAACCATAAAGGTTAATGACGCACAGCTTAAAGCAATCTGGTGAGCAGCCTGTTCTACAGCACCTATCGTTCCTATCAAAATGCCGGAAACCGCAAAGGCGCCGGCTTCCATAGAAATTTGGAAACTGCTTGGCACTCCAATATGAAGCAATTCTTTAATCGTTTCCCATTTAAATTTCCAAACAATACTTCTTACTGCAATGTATCTCCTGAAAGTTTTATGATACAATACAATAAACCCAAGAAAAACAAAAATGAAAACCCGTGTAATTAAAGTAGCCCATCCCGCACCCATAAGTTCCATTCTTGGAAAACCCCAGTTTCCATAAATAAAAAGCCAGTTTAAAAATGCATTTAAAGGAAGTGCGGCAAGAGAAAGTATCATTGCGGTTTTTGTAAATTCCAATCCATCCGTAAATTGTTTTAGCGAAAGAAACAAGATCATCGGAATCACCGACCAACCCATTATTTGCAAATAAGGCAAAGCCAATTGTGCCACCACAGGATCCTGATCAAGATGAAACAAAATATTTTTGCTTAATTCGATTGCTATTGAAATGGCAATCGCAGAAATAGTGCACAGCCAAAAACCATTGTATAAGTAATGGCTCACTGATTTCCCGTCTCTTCTTCCATGCGCCATAGAAACCATTTGCGAAACGGAAATCGTAATTCCTATTCCAAAAACATAAGGAATATTAATTACGCTCATCACCAAAGCCGCTGCAGCAAGCTGCTTATAACTCACCGCGCCCACCATCGCTGTATCAATAATGCCAAGCATCATTTGAGACACTTCTCCCAAAATAATGGGGAAAGCCAATTTCAGCGTTTTATTTGCCTGGGTGGCAAGCATATTTATTGTTGAAAAAATTAAAAAAAAGTGAATGAAGATAAGAAAGATTCTTAGTTAGATAATGTAGTAACAAGGCATTTGTTGTTACTAACAGCCTTGTTAGTATATTAATTTTAAAATTGTAACAATCTGTTTTCTTAAAATCATTTTACCTTTATTGATATTATTAAAAAAAAAATAAAAAGATTATGATAAAAACTCCGGAAGAAAATCTTCTAAATGCTGGACTTACATTGCCACCTACTTCAAATCCCGCGGGCGTTTATAAGCCATGGATCCAGGTGGATAAATTAATTTATGTTTCAGGCCACGGCCCTGTTTTGGAAGAAGGAATTCTAATAAAAGGGAAAGTGGGACTTGATATAAATGCGGACGCAGCAAAGCTTGCAGCAAGACAAACCGGTCTGGCGATTTTGGCTACCATAAAATCTAACCTGGGAAGCTTGAATAAAATTAAAAGAGTAGTCAAAGTTTTTGGAATGGTAAACGCCACTTCAAATTTTGAACAACATCCTTTTGTCATCAACGGTTGCAGCGAATTGTTTGCAGAAATATGGGGAAGTGAAAATGGCGTTGGCGTAAGAAGCGCTGTAGGAATGGGTTCTTTGCCGGGAAATATTCCTGTAGAGATTGAAGCCATTTTCGAACTTTCAGATGATGACGATGAAATGATAATTTCCCAATCACTAACCGAAATAGAAATCGAAGGAAATGCCTGACAAACAATGGTACGAATTAAATAATCCCGATGAAATTGATTCTCCTGCATTATTAATTTATAAAAATCGGGTTGCCTTCAACATCAAAACCATGATCAATATTGCAGGTGATCCAAAAAGGTTGGTGCCACATGTGAAAACGCATAAAATGACTGAGGTGGTAAAGATGCAGATTGCTGCCGGTATTTCCCAGTTCAAATGCGCCACTATTGCAGAAGCAGAAATGCTTGCAGAAGCAGGTGCAGAAAGCATTTTGATGGCCTATCAACTTAACTTCTCAAAAGCAACACGGTTTATTTCTCTAATAAAGAAATATCATCACATTCAATTTTCCTCTTTGGTTGATAATGCCAATTCTGCAAAAATGTTGAATGATTTATTTGCACAGGAAAAATTAACAGCGAATGTTTTTATTGATGTGGACGCCGAAATGCATCGTACAGGAATTGAACCTTGTGAAAAACTTTTTTATCTTTTTTTAGAATTAAAAAAATTACTCAATTTAAATTTCCAGGGTTTACATATTTATGATGGCCATATCCGGGATGCGGATTTTGAAATTAGAAAGCAAAAAGTAGAAGAAGCGTTTGAGAAAATAAATGCAGTAAAGCAACAAATAATGCAGAATTCTAATTTGCGGGAAGTAAAAATAATTGCTGGAGGAACGCCAACATTTACCGTTCATGCGTTAAATAAAGAAGAGTATTGCAGCCCGGGCACTTGCTTACTTTGGGATTACGGATATGATGTTTTATTGCAAGAGCAGCCGTTCGAATTTGCCGCAGTTTTGATAACAAGGGTTATTTCTAAACCTTTGACTGGGTTGATTACAACTGACGTTGGCC
>JBDTHD010000299.1:0-4645 GCA_039937075.1 Ginsengibacter sp.
ATTTACCCTTAAACACCTTCCTGAATTTTTCCAATTCCGGCTGTATTACATATTTGCAATACTGCTGCTCAGGATTTTTATTATAAAAATCCTGGTGATAATCTACCGCTTTGTAAAAAACGGTATACGTTGTCACCTGGGTTACAATTTTATGTGGGTAAGCTTTGGCTTCATTTAATTTTTTGATGTAATACTCTGCCTTTTCCTTCTGCATTGCATTGTGATAAAAGATCGCCGAACGGTATTGAGTGCCCACATCATTCCCCTGCCTGTTGAGCTGCGTAGGATCGTGAGCGGTAAAAAAAGCAGCAAGCAATTCATCGTAAGAAATCACTGAAGGATCGTAAATAATATTGCAGGCTTCCGCATGTCCCGTCTTTCCGGTACACACTTCCTCGTAAGTTGGATTTTTTACAAAGCCGCCGCTAAAGCCCGACATCACAGTATCTACGCCTTTTAGCTGGCTGAACTGCGCCTCTACACACCAAAAGCAACCGGCAGCAAAAGTAGCGGTGTCCTTTTTTCCTTTATGAAAAGATTGCGGCGTACTTGCCGAAGAATGAATTGTAAAAGCAAAAAAGGAAATCAGTAACACGAAAGAATAAACAGAAAACTTTTTCATATAAATCAACAGGTTTTAAAACACAACAAATTTCGAACAGTAATAAGTTACGCAAAATTATCGCGCGGATACTTAAACAGGATGTTAAAGGTTTTAAATGATGTACTTATGGAATTCTTCTGAACTATGATTATATAATTAAATGGTTAAAATGATTCAATTCCAGTTTCTTCATTATTCATCAAAATAAAAATCTGAACCATTTGTTTGTTTACTATATTTCTAACTGATAGCCGAAACGAAAAACGATGAACGAATACTTCACTCATCAATAGAAAGCTATTTTTTTTAATATTCTGAATCGGCGATATATTAAAGGGAATTTTAGCCATGTTATTATTCATTCTACCTAATGAAACATCTATCTCAATTTATTGCCCTGGCACTTGTTTTGTTGTTAGCGGCAAATAAAAATTATTCACAGACCAGTTGGAGGTGGAAGCGTCAGTTGATGGGAGTAATTTTTCTAAAATAGCAACTATCCAAAACGATAAAAACAATAGCAAGAACTACAATTGGTTAAATAAAAATGTAGTTGGTGGTTATCCTTATTACAGCATACGTAGCGTAGATATTAATTGGCAAACGGCTTTAACCTAAATCGTAAAAGTTTCCATTGATGTCAGGCAAAAAAATTGCTTACAACGGCGGAATGATTTCTGAACCATTTACCATGGAAAAGAATTCGGCGAAAGGTATGTATGAAATAGAAATTACTACCCGGTTAAATGAAACTAAAACCATCAAAATAATATACCAGTGATGATAGAATAAAGAAATCAAAACGATAGAAAATCGTTGTTCATAAAAATGCCCCGGTAAATAAAAATTAAATTTACGCGGGCCTTTGCGTTTAAGTAATATTTTCTCCATGGTCGGAAAAGTATTTTTCCAAAAACAGGAATCGCTCCTATTTCTTTGTTTACTGTGCCACCAATGAATCGCCTCACTTCAGATTTAATTCAGAATTATACTTGACCTTGCTGAAAAATATTTCCATGCGTTTAAAATACTTCTTCCCAATTATTGTATTGGTATTATTTCAACATACGACCAAAGCTCAAAATAAAACAGATTATAAAGTCGTAAAAACATTTCACATAGCCAGCCCCGGCTGGTGGGATTACATTGCGGTTAATGACCATAAAGTTTACGTTTCCCATGGCACACAAGTAAATATTCTTGATGAGAATTCAGGAGACTCTATTGGCGTTATCCCTAATACTACCGGCGTCCACGGTATTGCCTTTGATAATGAATTGGGACGCGGATATACCAGCAACGGCAGGTTAAATAATGTTACCGTTTTTGATTTAAAAACGAACAAAATCATCACACAAATAGCTATTACCGGAGAAAATCCTGACGCCATCATGTATGAGCCTTTTACCAAATCAATTGTCACCAACAACGGTCATAGTAAAAGTCTTTCTTTCATTGATCCCAAAACAAATAAAGTAATTCATACAGTAGCATTAGCCGGAAATCCGGAGGAAGCCGCCTCTAACGGCAAAGGAAAATTATTTGTAAATATTGAAGACAAAAGTGAAATAGCTGTCGTTGATTTAAAAACATTTAAAGTAACTGAGCTGTGGCCATTGGCTCCCGGAGAAAGCCCTTCAGGATTGGCTATTGACGTGGAAACCAACCGGTTGTTTTCTACCTGTTCAGATAACAAACTCTTAATCGTAATGGATGATACTAACGGAAAAATTGTTGCAAAGCTTCCAATGGGCGCAGGTGTTGACGGGGTGGCTTTTGACAGTCACAAAAAACTAATTTTTACACCGAACGGAAGAGATGGAACGATATCCATTTACAATGAAAAATCAGCCAATGAATTTGTAAGTTTGGGAACGATTACAACCAAACCCGGAGCGAGAACCATTGCTATTGATAAAAGCAACGGAGAATTATTTTTACCCACAGCAGAATTTGCACCCGCAGATCCTAAAAATCCGAATGCCCGGCGTCAAATGATTGCCGGAAGTTTCCAGGTCTTGAAAGTAGCAAGATAGCAGCTGCGCTCATTAACATGAAATAAAAACTTTGGTTATTTCTTACTTTACTGTATATCAGATTGTCCGACGATTGTGCAATAAATTACTACCTTTAAGGGAGCTTCTTTCTTATTCAATTTAATTATTTGCACATGAAACTCAATTTTCTATTCCTCGTCGCAGCAACACTTTGTTTTAGCTGTAATACACAAACTGGCACGACTCCTTCTAAAAGCGACTCATCGAATGTTGTAAAAGAAACGGCGTCTAATCAACCTAAAACCCTTCCTTTTAAAGAAGATGTGCCTGATGCAGCCATGCAAATAAAGCTTGCATTGCTGGCCGCGCCTGCAGAGAAAAGAGACAGTTGCACGGTTTATGGATACGATGCCAATCACCAACTTGCGGTTATCAGAAAAGGAACGAACGAATTGATTTGCGTTGCCGACAATCCCGATGAGCCTAACTTCTCAGTTGCATGCTACAATAAAAACCTGGAGCCGCTGATGGAACGTGGGCGTGAACTGAGAAAAAAAGGCGAAACGGGACAACAACTGTTTGATGAACGCGCGAAAGAAGTAAAAGAAGGCACGCTGAAAATGCCGAAAGGACCTTCCACTTTGTATGTTTATTCTGCTGACGCAAAAGATGTAAACCAGTCAACAGGCGAGGTAAAAAATGGCTATTTACGATATGTAATTTATATTCCTTTTGCGACGGCCGCCAGCACGGGGTTGCCTTTAAAGGAATCCGCACCGGGCATGCCTTGGATCATGGATCCTGGAACATACAGGTCGCACATTATGATCAATCCTTAGCTTCGCATTTGGTGTATTTTTTTCTCAGTCACTGGTAATACTGGCAACAGTGATTTTTAGAAACCAGGAATTATTATTTTGAACTTCCAAAAATAATAATAAGAGTAATTTGTATGTTTACTATGTTATCAACTTTTTTATAAAAGTTTTTACCGCGCTACATTATTTAAGGAAACTTGGCTTAAAAAATCCGAGTGCACTCATTTGATTTTATCTTTTTCATCCTTCCATTCAAACCTCTTTTCCATCTGCTGTATCAATGCTTCCGTTTGCTCCTTCATTTTAGATTTATCAAAATTTTCTTCATAATAAATTTCGGCACTGGCATCTTTTGAGGAAACGTCTTCCAGGTTTAAACCAAATGGTCCCGCACAGGCAAGTGAATAGGTCGAATCATCGCCATCACGAAAAGTAACTTTATAAAAATAAACTTTTGATTGCCTGCCCTTAAAATTAATGATCTTTTGCGACAGGTAATTAACTGCCAAAGGATTGTCATCCTCAGCAGCCACATAGATATAGCTTTCTCCAAAAGATTGTTGACTAAGATAGGAAGCAGGAAACAAATCCGTTTTGTGATACGCTTTCAGACTATCATATAAATCTGTTCTCGTATCTCTGTTCTTTGCCAATGCCTGTATGGCTTTAGGACTAATATCCTGCTTATTTCGAAGCAATGAATTTACCGCCCGCAAACTCATGTAAGACTGGGAAACAAGGCTCCACTTTTGAAGTTTTGAATTGCATTCAGCATTATTCATTTTTTCAATTAACTGAATCAACTGGTAATCGGAATATTTAAAATAATCACTATCGGCTTTGAAAGCTGCAAACTCTTTATCTGAAAAATTCAAGATATCACCCTGAAAAGGTTCTAAAATATTCTCTTTAATTAATCCACTGTCGATTAATTTATTGGACAGACTAATTATTACTGGTGCCATCGCAGTGTCTTTTAGCAACGGCAAAAGGTCTGGCAAAATAGTGGCCGTCAGTTCCAGCGAATCGCTCAACGGGTTCGTAAAATTATAACCCGGTTCCAACACTGGCGGCTGTTTCAGCAATAAAGTTTTGAGAACATTATAATATTCTTTCGTGTGAAATGAAGCCATAATTGAAAGCAGCATATTTTTAGTAGTGTCGTCGGCTACCGCATAATTATTTTTAGCAAAATTGAAAGAAGAGGAATCTTTTAAATCAACGAT
>JBDTHD010000300.1:0-6134 GCA_039937075.1 Ginsengibacter sp.
AAAAATTCATTGTCCATTAGTTTGCCTTTGTGTAATATTTTAGTACAACGAGGAATTGATTCTTTTGAAAAGGCTAAAGATTATTTCAGGCCGCGGCTTTCGCAGCTTCACGATCCATTTTTGATGAAAGACATGGAAATTGCGGTTCAAAGGATTTTATCAGCAATCGATAAGCAACAAAAAATTCTTGTATTTGGCGATTATGATGTAGATGGAACCACTTCTGTTGCTTTGATGTACCGGTTTCTCAAAAAAATCTATTCCGAAGAAAAAATTGATTTCTATATTCCGCATCGTTACAAAGAAGGCTACGGTATTAGCAAACAGGGAATTGACTTTGCAAAAGAAAACGGATTTGATTTAATCATTTCACTTGATTGCGGAATTAAATCAATTGATCTTATCAGGTACGCATCTACGTTAGGACTTGATTTTATAGTGTGCGATCATCATCTTCCTGATGAAGAATTACCTCCTGCAATTGCTATTTTAAATGCGAAACAAAAAGATTGCAATTATCCATACAAAGAACTTTGCGGGTGCGGTGTCGGTTTTAAACTGGTCACAGCGCTTTCGCATCGGTTAGGCCTACCCGAAAATGAGTATTTGTGTTATCTTGATTTGGTGGTAACCGCTATAGGAGCTGACATTGTTCCGATTACAGGCGAAAATAGAATTCTTGCTTTTTATGGATTAGAAAGATTAAATACGTTTCCCTGCGCAGGAATAAAAGCGCTGATTGAATTAAGCAAAGTTGAAAAAAAGTTTTCCATTAATAATGTGGTTTTTATAATTGCGCCCCGCGTAAACGCTGCAGGACGCATGGATGATGCATCAAAGGCCGTGAGGATGTTTACCGAAGATGATTTTACAAAAGCTAAGGAATATGCGGAAATGCTGCATAGTGATAATACCGACCGCAAAGATGCGGATACGAGCATTACAGAAGAAGCTTTGGCAATGATCGAAAACGATCCTGAAATGATTTCGAGGAAAACTACCGTGCTTTTTCAATCACATTGGCATAAAGGAGTTGTAGGTATTGTAGCAAGCAGATTGATAGAAACTTATTTCAGGCCAACGGTAGTTCTTACAATGGGCGAAAGCGTAGTGGGCGGCAGCGCGCGAAGCGTTCCGGGGTTTAATCTGTACGAAGCTATACATGCTTGCCGCGAACACCTGATTGGCTATGGAGGCCATTTTGCAGCCGCAGGAATGTCCATGTTTCCTGAAAATGTGGAGGCTTTTAGTAAAAAGTTTGAGGAATTTGTTTCGGCAAATATTGACCCTCTTCTGCTGATTCCCGAATTAATTATTAATGCTGAAATTAGTTTTAAACAAATAAACAAAGGTTTTTTCAACGTTGTCCAACAAATGGAACCTTATGGCCCTGGAAATCTGAGGCCGCTTTTTATTACAAAAAATGTAATCAATACTCCATGGTCAAAAATCGTGAAAGAAAATCATATTCGTTTTGTAGTAAAAAATGAAAATATTACACTAACCGGTATTGGTTTTAATCTTGCCGAAAAATTTAATTTATTACAATCAAATAGGCCCATTGATCTTGTTTATACAATCGATGAAAATGAATGGAATGGCGAAACCAGTCTTCAGCTAAAAGTAATCGACCTCAGGCTTTCAGAGATCATAGCAAATAATGAATTGTCAAAATGAAGATGCTATATTATTTTAAATATTTCTATTTTATTGCAAGAAACTGGAACATAAAATTGGCGGCTTTTACCGTCAATCATGAGATAAAGGGTGAAAAAAAATACAATCTTGATACAGTAAAAATAAACCGGCTTGGTGATGAAAGTATTGAAGGTGACAATCTATCCCACGCCTCAATTTACCAGGCAACGAATTATTTTTTAATAGAAAAAGCTTTTGAATATCTCAAAGATGAAAATGCGAATATTGGGTTGGTTGATTTTGGTTGTGGTAAAGGAAGAGTTTTGGTAGTTGCCGCGTATTATGGCTTTAAAACCATTACGGGTGTTGAATTTTCCAGGTATTTGAGCCTTGAAGCAGAAGGAAATATTGAAAAGATAAAACCGATGTTTCCAAATACAGTTTTCAATGTTGTTTGTGACGATGCGGTGAAATATAATATTGAAAGTGATAAAAATTGTTTCTTTTTTTTCAATCCATTTGATGAAGTAATCATGTTGAAAGTGGTAAAAAATATACTTTCTTTTCTCAAAAAAAATCCCCGGAAGATTTATATTATTTATCTCAATCCTTTACATAAAGAAATCTTTTTAAGCGCAGGATTTGACGAAGAATATTTTTTTAGAAAAATGGACTATTTAGAGTTTTGCATTTTGACAAAAGAAGGAGAGGAGTAAAAAATAATTTTACAAATACAGTAAACAAACAAATAGGGCGAATTCTGATTTTGTTTTATGCGGATTAAGCCTCTTGCAAAACCATTTCGATGGTTGGAAAAGTATTCCCAAGATATTTTGATAACTCTTCTTTTTTAGCCCAAACAATTTCTGTGATTTCTTCTTCCGTTTGCGGAATTAATTTTTCATCCCCATCCGCATTCATTAAATACCAATGTGTTTCTTTTAAATTATGTTTTCCAAATAGATTGTAAGTGTGGTAAGTAATTGTCAGAGGTTTGATAATCGTAAGCTTATGTACACCGGTTTCTTCCTCAACCTCTCTTTTGGCGCACTGTTCAATCGTTTCTCCTTCATCGAGTTTTCCTTTTGGTAAATCCCATTTGCCCCGCCGGAAAATCATTAAAATTTCCTGGTTCTTATTTTTCACCAATCCACCGGCTGCTTTTATTAAATGAAAATGCTTAAAAAAAGATTCTTTCAATTCTTGTAAATCTTTGTTCAGAATAATTCCCGCATGAAACCTTGGCTTATTTATTTCATGCAATAATGAATTGATGGCAGCGGTGGAATATTCATCGATAAAAACGGCGTCAGGATGATGACGGTATTCATCAATTTTCGGCGTAATTTCATCACACAAAAAAACCGGTTTATCATCAAAGTAAATTGTAATATAGCTCATACGTGTGTATTATCTTCGCAACATGACCGACAAAAAAGCGATAGCTGAAAAGCTTTTACAAATTAACGCAATAAAATTAAGCATTGATAAACCATTTACGTGGGCCAGCGGATGGAAAAGTCCCATTTATTGTGATAACAGAAAAAGCCTTTCTTTTCCCTTTACGCGTGATTTTATAAAGTCTGAAATGTGTAATGTAATTTTTCAAAGTTTTGAAAATGCGGACATGATTGCAGGCGTTGCTACCGCAGGAATTCCGTGGGGTGCTATGGCCGCTGACCAGTTAAAGCTGCCTTATATTTATGTAAGGCCAAAGCCAAAAGAGCATGGTTTGGGAAACCAGATTGAAGGTTTTTTTGAACCGGGGAAAAGGGTAGTAGTGGTGGAAGATTTGGTATCTACCGGCAAAAGCAGTTTGCAAGTGGTAGACGTTTTAAAAAATGCCGGGTTAGAAGTAGAAGGAATGGTTTCTATTTTCAATTACGGATTTGATGAAGCTAAAAATGCATTTGAAAAAGCAGGTGTTTCTTTAAAATCTTTGACTGATTATGAGTCTTTAATTGAACTAGCGGTTGCTCAAAAATCCATTTCTGAAAATGATCAGCAAGAATTACTTAACTGGAGAAAGGATCCTGCAAATTGGAAAAATCCTTCCTGAAGTCCAAATTATGATTAATATATCAGGTCGATTTATAATAAATATACCCTTCCATAGGCTCTTAAAATGTTTTAAACTGGACAAGAATCAAAAGAATAGATTATGAAGACGTTTATTTTAGCAATGAGCACGTTTTTTTGTTTACAAAATTCTTCTTTTGCCCAACAAAAAGCAATTCAAAAAGCGATAATTCAAACTCCTGGAGTAATGGCCGACGCCTGCAAAGTGAGCATCGAAAATTTTTTGGTTCATGAATATGGTGTATCCTCCGTAAAAGCCGATTATCACCGGCACACCGTTATCGTAGTTTGGTATACAGACAGAACCAATATCGAAAATATTAAAACCGCGCTGGCAAATATGGGCTACGATGCAGACAATGTAACAGCAGAGCCCGACGCTTATAAAAGGCTTCGACCTGATTGTAAGCCTGCAATAATTAATAAAGATTCTATCAAATCCAGGTAAAAAGTAAATCTGGCGATCGATTATTTTTTTGAATTTAAATCCTAGCAGGAGATATTTCCCAAAATTTTAAAATAAAGAAAATGTTTCTTTGGATTCATAATTTACCGGGAAATACATAAACACGTTTGCCTTTCCCACTTTTACTTTCCCCGTCACTTTTATCATCACTTGTTTGCCAAGTAATGTATTTAAAGCATTTTGATATATGCTTTGCATGTTCACGTCAAATTTTATCGGAAGGGTGAATGTATCCCTTTTTGGAATTTGGATTAATGTGTCGGTGGAACTATGTCCAAATAATTTTCCATTTATAAAAACATCCAGGTTGGTGTTCCTCAATTGCATTCTAAAGTTGTTTGGATTGTAATATTTAAGATCAAGATTTACGGTAGAATAATCAAATCCGAACTTTTCGATTGAGAGGTTGTTGTAAGATCTGTACTCCAAAGCCTTAGGGGTGGAGCATGACATAAAGGCAATTATTACAAACAGAGTGGAAAAATAACTTCTTTTCATTTTCGTCTTTTAAAAATACGTGAGTAAAGGTAAGATTCTTTCTGCTAAGGTTATTAGCATAACGAAAAAATAACTTTAAAAAAAGAATACTAATTTTAATAGTATAATTACTATCTAATAAATAACTAATTAATAATGTCTTATGTAAAATATATACTATTTAACTATAATTATAATGTTATCTTTCGATGCTAATTTTATCCGGATTTCCCTTTTTGATGCAATCAGGTTATTTAATGGTATTTATTTTAATAATTTACTGATAAACAATATAATAGTTAAGTTGTAGATATATTTGCTTCAATTAAATTATAAATTAATCGCTATTTCTCATATCAACTGCCCTCTTTGGAACTATAAAGTCAGAATTATAAATCAGTTGTACAGACTTTATTAAAAGACTGACAATTATGCATTAAAATGGATTTTTTATAAATTATTACCCAAAAAAGTTGCATATTTATATCTTTTTTTAAATTTTTCTAAAATTTTTGATTTATTTTCGGCTAAAGGAGCTTCATAGCCCTTTCATTTTAAATATTATTTTTTAAAATAGGCTTTTGGTTAGATGGAATATAAAGTCTACTGCACCGTAATTTTACGGTATTGCAAATTCCAAAAATGAAATCTATGTTTGCACTGTGATTGTGAAATTTATTAAAAGCAATCGTTTACCTCTCTTCTAATCCTGCTTTCCCCTGAAAGATCAAGAATTCAAAAATTGGAATTTTAAACCACAAAATACAAGGGAATGAATTTGAATTTGATCTACGAGAACAGATATTATACAATTTTTCTTTCTTGTCTGAATTTGCTAAACCAGTTTTTTAAGAGAGATTTTGAATTGACTCCTTGCTATATATTAGTGAAGAAATGATATTGATAGTTTTTCTTACTTGTTAGAGTAAAACTAAAATAGAAGCAAAATTGCTTCACGATCCAGATTTTATTAAATACCGAATTCTAATATTCATTGTAAATAATCGTAAAAAAAATACAATGAAAACAAATTTATTATTTGTAAAAAATGGCTTGGTAGTACTTTTTCTTTTTGCTGCTTTCGCATCAAATGCTCAAACTGTAGTTCAGCCTAAAATTAATATTACAAGCTTTCAGCTAATGAAGGATCAGAATAAAGTGATGATAAAATGGTCAACGGACAGCGCATCTACTACAAATTATTTCATAGTAGAAAAAAGTGATGATGGCAAAAATTTTAAGACCGTAGCTTATGTTTTCGGTTCTGATCCCACACAAAAGGATTGTGAATGTTTTGATTGTTTCGATAAGATAACCAGGAAGAATATAACATCTTATTATCGTTTAAAACACGTAAATACTAATGGAATTATCCAGTTTAGCGAAGTAAAAATGCTGGCTTTAAAATAAAAATATTCAACTCGTTTTCTTTGGGGGTTACAGAACCTGATTGGTTCTTAACAAGAAGCCGCAT
>JBDTHD010000301.1:0-5663 GCA_039937075.1 Ginsengibacter sp.
CTTTTATAGCATATTCGTCGTAAGCGGTTACAAAAATTACATAAGGCGCTTTTTCGAGTTCTGTAAGCATCTCAAAACCGGTTTTTCCTGGCATTTGAATATCCAGGAAAATCAAATCGGGATTTAATGCTTCAATTTTTTCGATTCCTTCGGTAGCATTAGCAGCTTCGCCAATTACTTCTACATCCGGAAAATCTTCCAACATTCGTTTCAGCTCGCACCTGGCAAGGCGTTCATCATCTATCAAAATGACTTTAAGCATACTCTTTTATTTTGTATTGTATAATTGTAACTCTTTGAAAATAAGAATCTACCTTATTTATTGGTTTACTATAATTTCTAATTCCTAAATCAGTGTTGAACCGGTATTACAATTTTTGATTCAACTTTTCCACCTTCAATCTCCTTTACTTTAAAATAGGCATTTCCATCAAACAAAAATTTCAGCCTGTCACGTGTACTTTTAATTCCAAACCCTTCATTGGTGTCTTTTTTAAGACTGCCGGTATTTTGAACAATCAATTCAAAATCCTTACCGGTAATCCTGGAAATTATTTTTATCGTGCCGCCGCTAATCATTTTACTAATGCCGTGTTTAATGGCATTTTCAACCAAAGTTTGCAACATCATCGGCGGAATGGGCTGATTCAAAGTATCTTCATCAATGTCCATTTCCACTTTTAATCTTTCTTCAAAACGCATTTGCTCCAAAGCAAGATAATCTTTTACGATATCCAATTCTTTATGCAAAGGAACCGTTTCCATTTTTTCTACCTGCAGGCTGCTTCGCAAAATATTGGAAAGCTCTGTAATTGCTGTTCTGGCGCGTTTTGGATTTTCGTCCACCAGCGCCCGGATGCTATTTAATGAATTAAAAATAAAGTGAGGATTGATGTGCGATTTTATGGTTTTCAATTCCAGTTCCTTCACTGTTTTTTCCAGGTTCAGCCTGTCCACTTCGTCTTTCCTGTTTCTTTCGAGATAATGCCAAATCATGTAAAGCAGCAACCAAAGCGCAATCAAAATAAAAGTAAAGATGATATCCCACCAAAAACGGCCTTTATGCTGTTCTTCATATTGCCATGTGCCGTTATTATCTCTATACCATCCCGTTGATTTTTTTATCTTCTGAAAAGAGGAATAATTGGCGGAATCTTTAGCGTTATCTTTTTGAGCCAAATAATACGACGTTCCCGCAAGGTTATGGTTTTGTTCTTTTGAAATAGCATCTTTAAGATTTTGATTTTTTTCATATTGCACCAAAGAATATCCTGTAGTAAGCGCTGTTGTTTTTGCCCCGTAATAAGCCAATAATCCGGTGAACAAAACGCCTAAAATAAACAGTGCGATGACTTTGTTGGTTGCAAATTTTATCCACGCGGATCTTTTTAAAAAGAAACGAAGTAAATGTGTGGCAGCGATGTACCAGAAAAATTGGATAAAAAGTATAGAAAAAAGCAACGTCCGTCTTTCGCCCTGGCCAGCAGCCCAATAAGAATCGTGTAAAAAAAAGTAATAAAACGAAAGATTGAGCAACGTCCAACCACCCCAGCCAAAAACCTGGCAAACCCAATATCGAACTGTTGTTTTTTGCATTGGACAAAATTATTCTATTCAATAAGCATTGACAGGGAAGGAATTGATTAGTGGCGAAAAGCAATGTTTGAAAGGTGTTATCATTTTACAAAACGTTGCTTACCTCATTTTAAGTTGAAAAAACTTTAGCTTTACAAGGTAGAAAAAAAATTGAATGCCAAACCAAAATTTAAATAAAGAAAAAGAAATATTAACGCCTGCAGAAAAGGAATTTGAAAATAATATCCGGCCCGCAGTTATTGAAGAATTTAGCGGCCAGGGGCAGATTATTGAAAATTTGCGCATCTTTATAAAAGCGGCCAGGCAACGTGAAGAAGCGTTGGACCATATTTTATTTCATGGGCCTCCGGGATTGGGAAAAACTACTTTAAGTCGTATTGTTGCCAATGAATTAGGAGTAAATATAAAAGAAACCAGCGGCCCCGTGATTGAAAAGCCGGGCGACCTCGCAGGTTTACTTACCAATTTGGAACCAAACGACGTTTTATTTATTGATGAAATTCACAGGCTGAGTAATGTGGTGGAAGAATATTTATACGCCGCGATGGAAGATTATCGCATTGACATAATGATTGATACCGGCCCAAATGCACGAAGCGTTCAGATAAATTTAAATCCATTTACACTAATTGGCGCGACAACAAGAAGCGGCTTACTTACTGCTCCGCTCCTTTCACGATTTGGAATCAAATCAAGATTGGAATATTACGATACCGCAACTTTGCAAAAAATAATTTTACGATCCTCTTCGATTCTTAATACAAAAATCACCTCGGACGCAGCGACCGAAATTGCAGGAAGAAGCCGCGGAACTCCAAGAATTGCCAACGGACTTTTAAGAAGAGTTCGTGATTTTGCTCAGGTACTTTCTAACGGTGTTATTGATTTAAAAATTACTGAACATGCATTAAAAGCGTTGAATGTAGACAAATATGGCCTGGACGATATGGACAACCGGATTTTAAATGTGATTATTGATAAATTCAAAGGGGGTCCCGTCGGCATTACCACGATTGCAACAGCCGTTGGCGAAGAACCGGGAACACTCGAAGAAGTGTATGAGCCATTTTTGATCCAGGAAGGTTTTATCATGCGCACTTCGCGGGGAAGAGAAGTTACAGAAAAGGCTTATAAACATTTAGGTAAAATTCCATACAGAACTAGCAAAGGGCCGGAATTGTTTTCGTAAAGGCTTGCCACGGATTACACCGATTAACACGGATTGAAAAACAAAAACATTTGAGTGCCAGTAAGCAAATAAATAAGTCGAATTCCTATTTTATTCTGAACAAAAAATACCACTGAAACTCATTCTTTAACTTGTTTCATTCATGGCCAATTTTTTTCAGTAAACAGATAAATAAAACGAATTCCTATTTTAGGATAAAAAAAATTCAACAGAAAAGTTCCTTTTCCAATTCGTGAAAATTTGTGTAATTAGCGACGAGACTTCACAATAATCCGTGAAAATCTGTGTAATCCGTGGCTAAAAAAGTTATCTTCGTTAGCATGTCAACTTACAGAGAAATTCTTCTAAAAAAATTCCAAAGCGAATACCAAAAACTGAATGAAAAGCAGCGCCAGGCCGTCGATACCATTGAAGGTCCGGTGATGGTAATTGCAGGTCCAGGAACCGGCAAAACACAAATTTTAGCTGCACGAATTGGTAAGATTCTATTAGAAACTGACGCGCTTCCGCAAAATATTTTATGCCTTACTTACACCGACGCCGGCGCCATCGCGATGCGCAAAAGATTGTTGCAATTTATCGGGCCGGATTCTTACAAAGTAAATATTTATACTTTCCATGGATTTTGCAATGAAGTGATTCAGCAAAATTTATCTCTATTTGAAAAAACAGCGCTCAACCCGATTTCAGATCTGGAAAAAATCCAGGTTTATAAAACATTAATAGATCATCTTCCAAAAAATAATCCCTTAAAAAGATACCGTGGCGATGTGTATTATGAAATAAAGAATCTGCAACATTTATTTTCTGCAATGAAACGCGAAGGCTGGACTCCGGACTATATTATAAAATGCATCGATCAATATCTTGAAAAAATAAAAAACGATGACAACTTTAAATATAAAAGAGCATCCGCAAAATCAGGTGTAAAAATTGGCGATTACAAACCGGCTTATTACACAGAGATAGAACGCATGGAAAAATTGTGTGCGGCTGTAAATGAGTTTGGTAAGTTGCAGGCTTTAATGAAACAAACCAGTCTTTATGATTTTGATGATATGATCAATTGGGTGATAGAAGTTTTCAAAGAAAATAAAAATATTTTAGCTGATTACCAGGAAAGATTTCAATACATTTTGGTAGATGAATACCAGGACACGAGCGGTACACAGAATGAAATCGTAAAATTATTGATAGAATTTTGGGATGAGCCAAATGTTTTTGTTGTTGGTGACGATGACCAAAGTATTTTCCGTTTCCAGGGCGCGAATATTGAAAACATGGAAAATTTTGCGGGCAGTTATGAAGGCCTTTTAAAAATTGTTTTAACGGATAATTACCGCTCTACCAAACCAATTCTCGATGTTTCAAAATCTTTGATCGACAGAAATTCAGAACGCCTGATTCATAAATTTCCCAACCTGACGAAAGAATTGCAATGTTCAAAAGAAGAACTCAAAAAATTAATCGATCTTCCTTCTTTAATTGAATACAACACGATAAAAGATGAGATGGCTGATATTACCAATAAGATTGAAAAGCTTATTGGACAAGGAACAGAGCCCGGAAGGATTGCCGTTATTTATAAAGAAAATAGTTATGGCGAGCAACTGATGAAATATTTCAGGCTCAAAAACATTCCCTATTATTCTAAAAAAAGCATCAATATTCTTGATGATTCTTTTGCCAGAAAAATAATTCAAATCCTGAGATACCTCGCTGCCGAACATGATGTTCCTTATGGCGGCGATGAAATTTTATTTGAGATTTTACATTTTGATTTTTATAAAATTCCGCCGATAGAAATTGCCAAACTAACCGTAGAAGCAAACAGTAAAAACTACAGCGGACAACGAACTTCTATCCGGAAATTATTGTATGAAAAAGCAAATGCAATCGCCAAAGATCTTTTTGATTCGGGCATCAATCCGGCTTTAAAAAATTTCAGCAAAATGATGGAGCAATTGATCGCTGATGTTTCAAATGTTCCGCTGCAAATTCTTTTTGAAAAAATTATTACTAATGGCGGCGTGCTTTCGTATATCATGAAAAATGATGACAAAATAAGATTGTTACAGATCATTACCGGCTTATTTGATTTCATAAAAAATGAAACAGCACGCAGTCCTTCGCTCGGTTTAAAAGGACTAATGGACGTTATCGACCTGATGAAAAAAGAAAAACTTTCTTTGCCTTTGCTACAATTTTCCGGCAATAGCGCAGGTGTAAATTTATTAACGGCGCATGGATCAAAAGGGTTAGAATTCGAACACGTTTTTATCACAGGAATGAACGCGCATTTGTGGGAGAAAAAAAGAAGCGGAAGCAATGGATATACACTTCCTGACACTTTATTTTCTTCGCTGCCGTCGGGAAATGCCGAGGAAGAATTGCGTCGTTTATTTTATGTAGCGATTACCAGGGCTGAAAAACATTTGAATATTTCTTTTATCAAAATAAAACCGGATGGAAAAGATGCGGAGCATTCTATGTTTGTTGCAGAAATAATGGAGGGAAATAATTTAGAAATTAATTCGATTAAAATTCCCGAAGAAGAGTTGATGGAATTTGAAGTTTTAAATTTTTTACCGCAGGCTCCGGAGATTGATAAAAGTGAAAATGACTTCATTTCATCGCTGCTGGAAAAATATGCAATGAACGTAACGTCTTTAAATAATTATTTGGATTGCCCTCTCGGATTTTATTATAAAAACCTGATAAGAATTCCTTCGGGGAAATCGGATACTTTGGAATTCGGAAGCGCGGTGCATTACGCGATGCAAAAGCTTTTTGAAGATATGCAACGAAGCGACAACCAGCAGTTTCCACCGAAAGAAAAAATAATTGAATATTTTAAATGGTACCTGAAAAAGCATCG
>JBDTHD010000302.1:0-9643 GCA_039937075.1 Ginsengibacter sp.
ACCAAGGCTTGCGGCAAGATTAATCGCCGTAGTGGTTTTTCCTACGCCACCTTTTTGATTGGCTATTCCTATTGTTTTTCCCATATTATCTTTTCGGTTGTTCGTGCTTATTAGTGCTGAATTAAAAATCTTATCTTTTTGTTCGTTTACTGCATTTACAGAAAACACAAAGACAGCTTATCTTGATTTTTTTGCAATTTGGCAAAGAACCTGTTTTATTTCAGTATTATAAGCCATATTGGCAAATTTAATTATTAGGCATAATATTATCGCATATTATCCGGGCTTTAATCCCCTAAGTTCTAACAATTTGTTATTTCTGTTAAGTAAGAAGAACAAAAGCAATTAATTTTATATTATGTACACAATCATTAGCGGGACGAACCGCGTTGGAAGCCACACAGAAAAAGTAGCCAGCGAATACCAGAAAATTTTAAAAAATAAAAATATCGAGACCTCAATTTTCTCCTTAAAAGATATGAATGTGCTTTATCGCACAGAAGAAATTATAAAAGCGGAAACTGAAATTCTAATTCCAACTCAAAAATTCATTTTCATTATTCCCGAATACAACGGCTCTTATCCCGGCGTTTTAAAAGCATTTATTGATAACAGCGATATAAAGAATGTGTGGAATTATAAAAAGGCGCTGTTGACCGGCGTAGCTACCGGGAGAGCGGGAAATCTTCGCGGCATGGACCACCTTTCCGACACGTTGCATTACATGAAGATGAATGTTTTCTATAATAAATTACCTATTTCAGTTGTAAACCAGGTATTGGACGAAAAAGGCAATCTAAACCAGGAAACCTTAAAGGCAATCAATAACCAGTTGGATGAATTCATTAAATTTTAAATCTCAAAACTAATTCAAAATTATGCGGACACCGTTAGGAGCTGCTTTCATCATCGCGATTATGATACTGCTTGATTTTTATGTGTTCTCGGCTATAAAATCTTTAAGCCAGGGAGCTTCAGAAAAAACACGAACTTTTATTTATGTCGTTTATTGGGTGATTGCCATTACGGCAATTTTAGGGCTGGCATTGTTCATTTTTACGGATAGTAATTTTATGCCTAAGAAGTTCAGGACTTACCTTTTTGCCACTGTTCTTGCTTTTGTTTTCTCACAATTGATTGCCTCCGTTTTTTTCCTGATAGATGATATAAGGCGATTGATTCAATGGGCAGCAGGAAAAGTTTTTTTCCGCAATACAGAAATCGCCACCATGAGTGGAGATGGAATTAGCCGGTCTGTTTTCCTTAACTGGCTTGGATTGGCAGCGGGAACTACACTTTTTGGAAGTTTGATTTATGGGTTTTCAAATAAATACAACTACAAAGTAAAACGGATAAAACTCTCATTTGATAATTTGCCGGAAGGGTTTAACGGATTCAAAATTGTACATTTCAGCGACGTCCATTCCGGAAGTTTTATGAATAAAAAAGCGGTAGAACATGGAGTAGAAAAGATCATTGCGGAAAATGGGGACCTGGTTATTTTTAGTGGCGACCTTGTCAACGATCGTGCAACAGAAATGAAAAACTACATGGATGTCTTTAACCAGGTAAAAGCGCCCATGGGTGTATATTCTACGTTTGGAAATCACGACTACGGAGATTATGTAAGCTGGCCTTATGAAGGCGTTACGAAAGAACAGAATTTGATAGACCTGGCGAAAGTGCATGAGCAACTGGGTTGGAGACTGATGATGGACGAGCATGTAGAACTCGAAAAAAACGGTGATAAAATTGCGCTTATCGGTATACAAAACTGGAGTGCCAAAGCTCGTTTTCCAAAATATGGTAATATGAAAAAAGCGTATGCCGGTGCTGAAAAATATCCTTTTAAAATTTTGATCAGCCACGATCCAAGCCATTGGGATGCGCAGGTGCGGCCCGAATATCCGGATGTAGACCTGATGCTCAGTGGCCATACCCATGGAATGCAGTTTGGTGTGGAAATCCCGGGCTTCAAATGGAGTCCCGTGCAATATATTTATAAAGAATGGGACGGCTTATATGAAGAAGGCAAACAAAAACTGTACGTAAATCCCGGTTTCGGATTTATCGGCTATCCTGGCCGTGTGGGTATTTTAGCAGAAATAACCGTGATAGAATTAGTAAAGAATAAAATGGTGTAGAAATAGCCCAGAAAAACGGCGATATTGGTTACGATGCCGCTAAAAAAATAGTTTATGTTCCTTCGTTCCTAGGCAAAACTGTAGCAGCTTATTCAATTAAAGTAATAGCTCAAGAATCAACTTAAAATTTATTTTTCCACATCATACTTTCCACCGGCTTATCAGGCTGATGGCTGTATTTTGCATTTTTCTTTGAGTCGTATTTTACTTCGACTTCGCCCTCAACCGGAAAATAAATTAGTTGCCCAATAGGCATTCCCCCATAAATTCGTACCGGGATTTTACAGGAAATTTCCAGTGTCCAATGGCCGCAAAAACCAACATCTCCTTTTCCTGCGGTTGCGTGAATGTCGATACCGAGGCGGCCCGTAGAAGATTTTCCTTCCAAAAATGGAACGTGCGCATGGGTTTCAGTATATTCGTCTGTCACTCCCAAATACAATTCATTTGGTTGCAAAACGAAACCTTCTTCCGGAATAAAAAAATGTTCGATTTCATTATGCTTTTTAGCGTCCAGAATTTTATCTTTATACACCGCGAGATTTCTTCCTAAATGAACATCGTAACTATTGCTGCCCAACTTGTCGCGATTGTATGGTTTTATAATGATCGTTTTCATTTCAATTTCTTCTAAAATTCTCTTATCAGATAAAATCATTTAATTGCGGTTATTTTTAGGGTTGCAAATTAATTAATCACAATACAAAAAGACGCATAATTTTTTTCTCATGCCTTTGTTTTATCAACATAATATCAACGACGCGACCAAACTTGCGGTTTGGCACATTACTGAAAGCGAAGATTTTTTTCTGACAAAAGCTCCTCTTCAAAAAGAAATTTCTCATCCTCATAAACGGCTTCAACATTTGGCTGGAAGATATTTGTTAGAAATTTTGGAAGAAGGTTTTCCATTTCATTTGATAGAAATTTCAGACGCAAAAAAACCTCTATTGAGCGGTAGCGAGTTTCATTTTTCTGTTTCGCATTGTGGTGATTATGCGGCAGCAATTGTAAGTAAAAATAAATTGGTTGGAATCGATGTAGAACTTATCACGCCAAAGATAGAACGCGTTAAAAATAAATTTCTAAGTGAAAATGAGATAGATATTTTGCCGGAGAATAGCACAAAATATTTAACCCTTTTCTGGAGCGCCAAAGAGGCGATGTTTAAATGGTATGGAAAAGGGGAAATTGATTTTAAAAAAAATCTGGTAATTGACAAACTATCTTTTGGAGAAGAAAGCGGATTTATAAATGCGCATTTTGAAAAAGAGAAAAGAAAAGAACTGACAATTTTATTTAATTTTCTCAACAACCTCTGTCTTGCCTGGATTTCACAGAACTAAAATAAGAATCGTGTTTATTTGTTGGTTTACTTTCAAATCAATTTGTACAAATTGTACTGTCTTTATCATATCTCGGTAAATACCACGATCCATCATGATCGCCAGTAACGTCGCCATGAAAATGTACCAATTCGGTGCCAGTATCAAACGCAACCATCGTAGTAATATAATACGTTGGATATACGAAACTGTCCAATACGGGCGTTTGCACTATCACGCCGCATCTTGGTTTTGGACCTTGCGGATCCGTCTGCTTGTCAGTTGGTTTGTTTTTTTTGCATGCAAAACCTAAAAAGATAATTGCTACAAATAATACGATTTTCATTCAACCTTTTTGGGATAAGTTTCTTTATAAAATTTGATAGACTCATTAATAATATTAAATGCAATTTCTTTATTTTGGAAATCATTGATCTCCACTTTTTTATTTTCCAACACTTTATACTGTTCAAAATAATTTTTCAATACTTTAAAAATATGCGGCGGTACTTCATCAAGGCTTTTGATATAATTTACAGTCGGATCGTTGACCGCCACCGCTATAATTTTATCATCAATCAAATCAGAATCTATCATTTGCATATTGCCGATTACCAACGCTTTTACCAAACACAATGGTTGAATAGGTTCTGAACACATTACTAAAATATCCAGGGGATCAGCGTCCTGCCCTAATGTTTGTGGGATAAAGCCATAATTGACCGGGTAATGAAATGACGAATAAATAATACGATCTAATTTTAGAAGACCTGTCGGTTTATCTATTTCATATTTTGATTTGGAACCCTGGGGAATTTCAATGAGCGCGTTGACAATTTGAGGAGCTTCGTCGCCATAAGAAGCGCCATGCCATGGATGTAAAACGTACATAAAATTGTTTTTATTGTTTTTAATTTTAATTAAAGATTTAGATTTTAAAATGAGGATTTATACAATACATAATTCAACATTCTCTATTCACCATTTTCTATTCACCATTTTCTATTCACTAATCTCTATTACTATACAATTCACCATTCACCATTCACTATTCACTTCCCCGATTTATACCTGATGACTTCTGCTTTTTCAATCGTCATCAGGCCGCCGGATTTCGATTCTTCAAAAAGCTGCTCAACCACTTTTACAAACGAATTTATGTTTTCCAAAGTATCTACAATTTCAACAATTACCGGAAGATCGGAAGAAATATCAAATAATTTAGCCGTGTGGATTTTACTGTTTGGTCCAAATCCCATAATACCGCGCATTACCGTAGCGCCGGAAAGTCCCTGCTTTTTTGCTTCAAATACGATGGTTTCATAAAGCGGCTGTTGTTCATGTTTATCTGACTCTCCCAAAAAGATACGAAGAAGTTTTGCATCTGGATTATTAACCATTTTTTATAAATATTTTATTAATGAAATTCCTCCAAAAGTAGCCGCCAGACCAATAATAACGCTGAAAGCGACATAAGAAAATGCTGGTACATATTCCGCATCGCGAAGCATGCTGACCGTTTCATTTGAAAATGAAGAAAAAGTAGTAAAGCCACCCATAATCCCTGTTGCCAGGAAAAGCCGCCATACCGGCGAAACGTTTCCTCTATCGCTTAATGCGTAAATAACGCCTATCAAAAAGCATCCTAAAATATTGACGAACATCGTACCATAAGGAAAGGTAGAAAGAAATCTATTTTGAATAAAAAGCGAGATCAGATAACGTGAAATGCCGCCAATAAAACTTCCCAAACCTACTGCCAGAATGATTTTCATTTTAATAATTTGAGCTTGAATCTTTTATTTAATTATCAGTAAATGTATATTTAAAATCAACCAACCAATCCTTATTTTTCTTTACCAATTTAATTTTGGAAGGTTTATTTTTAAAACTGTTGGTATAATAAATAACAGTCACTGAATCAGATTTATTGATTGAAGAATCAACAATAATATTGGCATCACTATAGCCACGATGCTCTTCATCGCTCATCTTTCCGTTAAAATCTTTAAGCCCCTGGAAATATTGCATGTTAGTGCTGTCTTCGAGCAAATATTTTTTTGCCTGCTTGTAATCCCCCTTCAAAGAAGCCTCGATAAAGCCCCTGCCGGAAATAAGCGGATCGCTTCTGTCAACATTGCCATTGTTATTACATGAGGAAGTTAAAATTGTAAAAACAATCAGGATTATTAAAAACCGTTTCATTTGTTATTTTAAGGATGAAGGTAAATATCTTTAGGTTCAAAATAAAAAAACACCTCAAATGAGATGCTTTTTATTGAATCTTAAATAGTATTTTAATAAATTATTTTGTGCTGTCAGGCATGGCGGGCACTTGTGGCATATTTTGCTGTGTAGAATCCATGCCTTCCATCCCGTGCTCTTTGTCTTTTTTGTTGGCCATTTCCATTAGTGTTGACATATCGAAAGCCACTTTCCACTTTCCGTCTTCTTTCTTTAAAAGAAAATCTGTTGCCTCACTGGATTTTGTATCGGTTACTGTAATCGTAGCATTGTCACCGGTAATTACCGGGTCTCCCATTTTCATATTATTAATCATGTCCAGCATTTTATCAGCATGACCGCTATTTCCTTGTTGCATATTTTTCATGCCCATTTCCATCATGCTTATCATTCCGTCGCTGTCTTTAGTCGCATATTTTTTAGCGCCGTCGAAATCTTTTTTTGATAAAGCGGTAAAGAAATCATGGAGCACATCTTTAGGGCTCCCGGATCCCGCGGACTGGCATCCTGAAAGAATTATAACAAATGCTGCTACAGCAATAGTGACTATTTTTTTCATAATTTTTTTTAATTGAGCAACAAAAGTAAATTTTATTTATAAATCAACTGCACTTCGATAGTAAACGAACAAATAAAGGATATTCCTGTTTTCCGCAATCGCGGGTTCTTAAAATTCTTGTACTAAAAAAGGCCGCCTCGCAGCGACCTTCTCATTAAATTTAAATAAAAAAACTATTTTAAATCTGCCAGCTCTTTTAATTTTTCTTTATCATAAGCCTTAATAATCGCTTTTACCAGCTTATGCCTTACCACATCTTCTTCGTCGAGAACTACATGGCCGATGCCATCAATATTAGCAAGAATGCGCACCGACTTTTCGAGCCCGCTTTTTACTTTGGGCGGCAAATCAATCTGCGTAATATCGCCATTGATAATCGCTTTGGCACTCGCACCAATTCTTGTCAAAAACATTTTCAACTGTAGGTCCGTAGCATTTTGTGCTTCATCTAAAATAATAAATGCATTATCCAGCGTACGGCCACGCATATACGCTAATGGCGCAATTTCAATGATGCGCGTGGTCATATAATATCCCAACTTATCCGCGGGAATCATATCGTCAAGCGCATCGTAAAGCGGCCTTAAATAGGGATCAATTTTTTCTTTCAGATCACCTGGAAGAAACCCGAGGTTTTCGCCGGCTTCAACCGCAGGCCGGGTAAGAATAATTTTTTTTACCTGCTTATTTTTTAAAGCTCTTACCGCAAGAGCCACAGCGGTGTAAGTTTTACCGGTTCCGGCAGGCCCTATCGCAAAAACGATATCATTTTTATCTATAGACTGTACCATTTTTTTCTGGTTGGCGGTGCGTGCTCTTACGCTTTTACCATTTGGGCCAAACACCAAAACATCAGTTTGGTTCTTCTCTAAAAAATTGTCAATTACTTTTTCATCATCACCACCTAATATTTGCTCCAGATAATTTTCACTCATGTTGCCGTTCCTTTCCAGGTATTGAACGGCAAGATTTATTTTTTCTCTTGCATTTTCAATCTGGTCCGGTGCTCCACTTAATTTTATTTGCGTGCCGCGGCTCAATATTTTCAGGCGGGGAAATTTCTTTTTAAGAATGTCTAATTTTCCGTTGTTTACGCCGAAGAATTCAATAGGGCTAACGGTTTCGAGGTTTATAATGGTTTCTGTCAATCAAGGTTATTTAGTAGTTTAAAAATATTTTTTCTCTAATCAAATATAAAAAAGAGAAAGCCGTAAATACCAATTTACTTATTCACATTAAAACAAAAATGTTAAAAACTTTTTCTGAACCACGGAAAAAAATTAATGTCGTGTTTAAAATTTTTCTCTATTTTCGAAAATCAAATTAAGTAATATGAAAAAAAGTATCCTAATAATATCCGCTTGTTTATTGAGCGTTTTTGCCTTCCAGGCATTTACTACTTACAACCAACCGCGATTCACCAATTTACAAATTTTACCAAAAGATATATCCAAGGATGGACTTGATAGTGTGATGCATACTTTTACTCATTCGCTGGGCGTTAAATGTACTTATTGTCACCAAGGGGATCCTGCCACAAGGAAAATAAATTTTGCCAGCGATGCCAAGCCCGAAAAACAAATAGCCCGCAAGATGATGCTGATGACAATTGATATCAATAAAAATCATTTTCAGCAAATGGCCGAAATGATGGACAGTGGAAAACTGGCAATGTCTACGGATACTTCGGCAGTAAGTTATATGCTTAAATATGTTACTTGTTATACCTGCCATCGCGGCGATCCACATCCGGACAACCAACCACCAAAAGATATGGAGCACCGCATGCCACCAACACCACCAGCTACACCGGCAAGTAAATAATTAGTAGGGTTAGTTATCCGTTATTGGGTACAAGTGATTAGTTATGAGTTATCGGTAATCAGTTACTTTTTACTAATAACTTCTCACTGATCACTTTTAAAGCCTCCCCTTATTCTATTTCAAATAAAAGAACCTGGGATTTCTCCAACGGATTAAAATTGTTATCGACAATAAAAAGAAGCGATCTTTTTCCATCAGAAAGTTTGGGGCCAAAAGTGACTCCTTCAACATTATCAATATAAATTCCAAGATCATCCATATTTAATAATAATTTTTTAGTGGCCATTTTGATTCCGCTTTTGCCTTTTAAAGAATTTATGTTTTCGATATTTTGCGCGGAAGAAAGATCTGCAAGAAAAACTTTGATAGTACAGTCAAGCCGTCCTGTAGAATAAGATCGCTCCAATACCATCAATTTATTTTTGCCGATTGATAAAATATCAGAAATGCCATTTATTTTAAAAGCATTAGGGGTTATTGCCGGATAAGCCACCGGTTCAATTTGAAATGCATATTGCGCCACCGGCTTTTTCGTTACCATATTGAATTTCAATATTCTTATAATTCCTGATGAATCGTCATTGGCCGCCCGTGGCCCGTCCTGGTACAAAGGCTCTTCTACGCTTACAAAAAGGTTTTTATAATTATCGTCAAAAGTTACACCCTCGAAAACACTGTTTTGTCGAGGCCCTTGCTCTGCGGCATGCATGATTACCTGGGATGGCAATTGAAAAGTATCGATGTAATTTCCCTCCGGATTTATTTCGGTAACTGCCGGATTTTCAAGAACCGTTTTTTGAGGTGTTACGATTCTTTCACCCTCGCTGCTCCAGATAAAAGTGTTGTTTTTCGGATCGTACCTCAACGCTTCAGGATCGGGAGTATGAGATGGATCCTGTTGCGAATTAGGATAAAAATTTCCTTGCTGATCTCTTAAAAAGGTAGATTTTAGAAAGACAACCGTATCGATTTTATCATTATTAATCACGATTTGTGTGGTATAAAACCTTGCAGGATTAATCGCAGAACGATCATCAGAAATACAATAGTATTCGTTTTTAGCAGGATTAAAATCTATTCCCGAAAGGCCGCCAACAGTAGTATTTTGAAATTGAAAATTGTATGGAACTATGTATTCGCTTAAAAATTTTAAATGATTGATTTGCCCGGCCTTTTCTGTTTCTTTTGACGAAGCGCAAGAAGAAAAAATGCAGGAAGAGAGCATAAGAAGCGCTATAATTTTTGACATAAAAGTATTTTGAAGTATTTTCTATTGAGGAAAAGTAAACAAAAAAAATTCTTCTTTTCGAATTATAAAAATATTAATTTTGACACCTATTTTTTAACGTGTTACTGTTTAAGAACCAAAATTATTGAGATGAAAAAAATTCTTCTAACTGTGCTGCTTATTGTTATTATTATCCTTGTGGGAGTAGCATCTTATGTAAAATTTGCCTTACCAAAAGTCGGTGCTCCGGAACAATTAAATATTGCCATTACGCCCGAAAGAGTAAGCCATGGCAACTACCTTGCAAATCATGTAACTC
>JBDTHD010000303.1:0-5815 GCA_039937075.1 Ginsengibacter sp.
CAGGAACATTAGGTTTCAAAATAATACCAATTGATCTAAATGATGATTATGACTGGCAATTATTTGATATAACAGGTCACCATCCAAATGATGTTTACACTGATTCATCTTTGTTTGTGGTATGTAACTGGTCCGGTAATTTCGGAGTTACAGGAGCATCGGCCGCCGGGAAAGGACTGATTAATTGTTATGGCCAGAGTTATCCCACGTTTAGCAGAATGCCTGAGTTGAAAGTGAATCATCAATACCTTTTATTGGTGAGCCATTTCACTCCTTTCAGACCGTCCGATAAAGGATACCAATTGACTTTTGGTGGTGGCACGGCAAGTATCACAGATTCGCTGCCACCGGCTTTGCAAAGTATCAGCAGATCCTGCGATGCAAAAAAAGTCTATATCACAACTAATAAAAAAATGAAATGCACCAGCCTTGCCGTGGATGGAAGTGATTTTACTATTTCGACCGCTGCCGCAAAAATTATTTCGGCAAAATCTTTTTGCGATGCTTTTGATATGGATTCTCTTGAACTGGATTTGAGCAATCCTCTGCCACCCGGAAATTATACGATTACTTTAAAAAATGGTTCTGATGGGAATACGCTTTTAGATAATTGTGGTAATAATATTTCCGTAGGAGATTCACTGCTATTAAAAATTTTGCCAATTGCGCCAACGCCAATGGATAGCCTTATTCCAGTAAAATGCGCACCACCATTTTTGCAATTGGTTTTTAGGAAAAATATTTTATGCAGTTCTGTTGCGCCTGATGGAAGTGATTTTACGATAACGGGCCCAACGCCTGTAAATATTGTTCAAGCTATAATCGATTGCAATAATTTGGGAACAAAATTAATTACAATAAAACTGTCTACACCGATAGTTGATGGAGGTGCTTATCAAATCATTTTAAAGAATGGTGACGACGGAAATACTTTGGTTGACGAGTGTGGCCGGGAAACGCCGACAGGTTCCTCCATAAATTTTTCCGTAAAAGATACCGTTTCTGCCAACTTTAATTATTCAGTATCCGAAGGATGCAAAAATGATACGATACAATTTCAATATGCGTCAAAAAATGGTGTGAACGAATGGTTGTGGCAAGTCAATCAAAATGACACAAGTACCGAAGAACACCCGGTTTTATATTTTAGTTCTTTCGGGTCGAAAAATATAATTCTGGAAGTTTCAAACGGATTCTGCAGCGATACACTTGAAAAAACGATAGACCTGGACAACCAATTGAAAGCCAATTTTGAAACGAATAATACTTTATGCCCTGAAGATTCCGCGGTTTTTGAAAATAAAAGCATTGGAAATATCACTTCGTATTTTTGGAATTTCCAAAATGGAAATACCAGTGAAATTCAAAATCCCTTTCCTCAAAAGTTCCCTGTATTATTGGATGAACACAATTACCAGGTTTCTTTGGTAGTTCAAAATGATCTCGGCTGTTTTGATTCCGCAGTCCATAACATCCGCATACTTAAAAGTTGTTACATTGCTGTTCCAAATGCGTTTACGCCTAACGGTGATGGCCTAAATGATTTTTTGTATCCCCTTAATGCTTCGAAAGTTGATAACTTAGAATTCAAAGTATATAACCGCTTAGGGCAATTGGTTTTTGAAACCCACGACTGGACTCAAAAATGGGATGGAACCATCAAGGGCGAGCCGCAGGATGCCGGTGTTTTCGTTTGGATTTTACAATACGATCTTCACGATATAGGCAGGCATGTTTTTATGAAAGGTTCAACCGTTCTTATCAGGTAAAAGAATCCCCAGGTCAGTAAACGAACAAAAAGAAGAGATTTTTATTTTACTATCATTTCGGATTTATAGAAAATTATAAAAAATTTTCTTCGGCAAGATTTTCTTCATCTTTTTCTTCTGGCTGGTTTTCGTTGTATTCGATGGTGAAATTATTTGATCCGTTTCCTATAATGATGTTCATATAATTCAATTGAACCAATTCAAGAATATTCAGGAAAAGAAATATGGCATGAATGCGGTCATTACATACGTCAAATATTTTTTCGAACGAAACTGATTTTTCATTTTTGACAAGGTCAAGCATGTATTGGCGCGTGCCTTCCATCGTGTAATTGTAACTAATGACGGTATGTACAGGGCGGCTTCTTTTTTCTAATAAACGTTGCGCAACTTTTTCAAAAGCCTTCATTAATTTAAACAAGGTAACCGTTTGAATTTCGGTGCCTTCGCCGGCTTCCTCGCCAATCAACGATAGTTCTTCCTGTATATTTCCACGTTTTACCATCAGCATTCGCAACGCTTCCATCTCGCTCATTTTTTGCGAAGCTTCCTTAAATTTTTTGTACTCAAGTATTTTGTCGACCAATTCCTGCCGCGGATCAATTTCATTTCCCTGCGCGTCTATTTCTTTTCTTGGTATCAGCATCTTGGCTTTGATGCGCATTAGGGTGCTTATGAATAAAATAAACTCACTGCTCAATTCAATATTTATCGTTTCACTGTGGTGGATATAATTTAGAAAATCGCTTGTTATTTTAGAAATAGGAATATTATAAATATCAAGTTCATCCCGTTCTATGAAAAACAAAAGCAAGTCGAAAGGGCCTTCAAATTGCGGTAATTTAATTTGATAAATTTCTGTATTCATTAAAATAAAAATTTTGAAACATGTGCAAGTTTCCTTTTTATCAAGGTAAAAAAAATCCCGATGAAAAAATCACCGGGATTGCAAATTTATTGAATAAAGACTACCTTTTTCTTAGTTCATCTCTTATGTCTTCTAATAATTTATCCGTTGTAGAAACAGGAGGAGCCGCAGGCTTATCTTCTTCCTTTTTCTGCAATTTGGCAATTTGGAGCACCATTATAAAAATGACCAGAGCAATTATGATAAAATTAATAACCGCTGCTAAAAAATTTCCGTACGTCACATTGCCCCATTTAAGTTCCGCTAAATTTTTTGCACCGACTGCGTCTAAAGCCGGCGTGAGAATTAACGGTGTGATAATGTCTTTTACAAGTGAGGAAACAATGGCGGTAAAAGCAGCTCCAATAATAACGGCGACAGCAAGATCCATAACATTGCCCTTAACGGCAAACGCTCTAAAATCTTTAACGAAACTCATAGATTTTGAATTTGAAGGTGAGTAAATAAATTGTTGATACTTTAAATATTGATTTTTAAAAAATAAAATATGAAATAAATGTAGGTGTTATTTATTTAAATTTTAGCATTCCCGGAAAATATTCTTCATCAGCGGGCAACGGATTTTCGCTTTGCTTTAATTCATTTCTTAGTTGCCGTGCAGTTTTTGTACTGCCATCATGGCTCCAGCCGGGGGGCATAAACATATATTTTATTTTTACAGAAAAAGGAACGTTTCTTTTCAAATCGTGCCAAAGGTTTTTAAATTCATGAAAAATAATATTGGTAAGATGGTATGGCTGAGATGGTTTTGTTGTCAATCCGTATTTTACAGGATCTCCTTTTACTTCTTCCTGAAAGGTGCCAAAAATTTTATCCCAAATAATGAGCACCATTCCTAAATTTTTATCGAGATAGCGGATATTGCTGGCATGATGAACCCTATGATGGGCCGGGCTTACAAAGACAGCTTCAAACCACGCGGGCATTTTATTGATATATTGTGTGTGAACCAGTATGCCATAAATCTGCGTGAGCGAATACATGAACACAATATCCAACGGTTTAAAGCCCAATAAAACCAAAGGAATAAAATAAACAAACCGGTAAAGAGGTTGAAGAACTGAGGAACGAAAACCGGTAGTTAGATTAAACTCTTCCGAAGAATGATGAGTGACGTGCACCGCCCAAAAAAGCCGGGAGAGATGGTCTACCCGATGTTCAAAATAAAAGGCAAAGTCTTCGAAAATAAAAAGCAAGAACCAATACCATACGCTGTTAGAAGACCAGTTAATAAAATGAAATTGAAAAACGACAACAAGAATGACCAGGTAAACGGCTCTGAATAAAAGGTCAATTCCTCCATTTAAAATGCAGAGATACACATTCATCAATGTATCTTTCAGGGTGTAATATTTTTTTAAATGAAGGTTGCTTAATATAATTTCTGCACCTATCACCAAAATGTAAATAGGCGTGGTAATTAAGAAAAGTAGTTGTTCTTTTAACATGCCAAAAGAATTTAAACCGACATAATTTCTTTTTCCTTTGTTCCAAGATGTTTTTCGATCAGTATAATATGGGTATCAGTAATTGATTGAATCTCCGTCTCAGCGTCTTTTGCTTTATCCTCACTCAATCCATCTTTTTGTGCTTTTTTTATTTGCTCTACTGCGTCTCGCCGAATATTACGAATGGAAATTTTTGCCTGTTCACCCTCACCGTTGCTTCTTTTTACCAAATCTTTTCTTCTTTCTTCTGTAAGCGGAGGCAAAAATAACCGGATTATATTTCCGTCATTTTGAGGATTCACTCCAATATTAGCAGCGATGATTGCCCTTTCAATGGGCTGAAGCATATTCTTTTCCCATGGCTGTATGGTAAGTGTGCGCGCATCGACGGCGCTTATGCTACCAACCTGGCTAACAAGAGTCGGTGTTCCATAATAATCAACACTTATTCCATCAAGCATGTTAGGATTTGCTTTTCCAGCCCTAATTTTTACCAATTCGGTTTCAAAATATTCAATTGCTTTTTTCATTGAAACCGTCATCTCATCAATTATTTCTGTAGTCTCGTCCGCCATTTCTTAAAATTTATAATTATTCATTCAGGCCAACATTGGCTCTATAAAAGTGCACAAATTTATGCAAACGAAATGATAAAAGAAATTGAGAAACGATTAATCCTGTGAAATGGTTTCTCCCACTATATTTAAAATCTTGTGAGAATGTAAAATTGGCTTTTCATGAAGGTGGCCGTTGGTTACTACAATCTTTTTTCTTGGGCGGCTATGGCTGGTGATAATTACGAGCAGGATTGCTGTTCCGGTTAATGTTAGCATTACAACGGAAGCACCTGCAAATCGCAGAAAATAAGCCATTGTGATTAACAGGAGATTCGTAATCACACAAACTAAAGCGATCATTTTGTGGCTTAGGCCGATGTCTAACAAGAAGTGATGAATATGATTTCTATCTGGAGAGAAAGGAGATCGGCGGCTAAGAATTCTTACACCCACCACTCTCAACGTATCAAAAAGAGGTACAATTAAAATAGCGAATCCTAAAGCAGGAGCAGAAGCAAGCGGCAATACAGAAGACGGATCGGAAGCGGTGTTTATAAATTTTATTACGAGTATAGAATTAAGAAGGCCGATTAACAGAGATCCGGTATCGCCCATGAAAATTCTTGCGGGACTAAAATTGTAAATTAAAAAACCCACAAGACTTCCGGCAAGTGAAATGGCCATCACGGCATATAAAGTTTGTCCGGAGAAATAAAAATAAAGTCCAAAAATCAAGGAAGTAATCAAGCCAAGGCTTCCTGCAAGCCCGTCAACCCCATCAATAAGATTGAAAGAATTAGTAATTACAACAATAATAAAGAGCGTTATTAAAAAACTTGCAGTCGGAGGAAGTGCATGCACACCAAGGATTCCATATAGATTTGTAATTTCAATGCCACCAAATTTTATTATAATTCCCGCGGCCACTAATTGGCCAACAAATTTTTTAGTAGCAGTAAGAATTAAAATATCATCTTTTATCCCCATAAAAAAAATGATCATAATAGCTGCCATGAAATATTGAAGAACTGATGCATCTGAAGGGGGAACGCCAATAAGCGTAGCAAAAATAAATCCTGCGAAAATACCCAGGCCGCCTAACGTAGGAATAAC
>JBDTHD010000304.1:0-2564 GCA_039937075.1 Ginsengibacter sp.
CTTTTAAAATGAATTATTATTGGATGATGGGCGACAACCGGCATAATTCTCTTGACAGCCGCTACTGGGGCTTCGTTCCGGAAGATCATATTGTAGGGAAAGCATCATTAATTTGGTTTAGTTATGGAGATAATGGTATCCGCTGGAGCAGAATTTTTCAAAAGATAAAATAGATTTTGCTTAAAATTTTGCGATAGTAAAGCAACAAATCGTACCGATTTTTATTTTCATTCTAGAAAATTAGAAAAGATTTATTTCTTTTCAGCAATCATTTTTAATGACTTCAAAATGGGATTTTCTTCGCCTTGTGGATCCTCCTGAACTGCGTTTGGACGGTTGTCTTCCTGGACGATTTTAAGTTTTGTTTTATCATTTTCAGGAGAAAGGATATAGCTCATAATAAAATAATTTTCAGGCTTATCTTCCAGTCCGGGGCGTGGCGCAAACAAACTGTACTTAATTAATTCGTTTGTTTTAATTTCTAAAATCTTTCCCCATTGCTCAAAGATTTTGCCTTCCCATTCTGTCGTGAATTTTATGTCCCTGCCAACTTTCCAATCAGTTATCAAATCACTTCCATATTGCCAGAGTTTTACCAATTCCGGTTCGGTAAGCGTTTCCCAAACTTTTTGAACAGGAGCGTTAATAGTAATTGATGAAATATTGGTTGCCATTTTCTATAAATTTATAATGTTTGCAAATTTTTTAAAATTGGTAATGGGTTTATATGGTATTTTTTAGGGTAAGCATTGTTGTTATATTAAAACTTGTAGTAAATAGTTACATTAGCAAATAATTTTTAAAATTTTCTATGCTCAGAAATATCGTTTTAATATCAGCACTCACACTTTTTTATAGTGCAAATTGTTTTTCTCAAGAATTTGTTTCATTTAAAAATAAACATATTTCTTATGAAGGAAGAATCCCTGTTACATCTGATGCTGCAGAACTCATGTGGCCGGGCACTTCTGTAACCATTAATTTTATGGGAACCGGGATTTCCGGGAAGTTTAAAGACCAGGATACAGCTAATTATTACAATGTAATTATTGACAAGGACAGTATTTATAAAATACAGTTTGATACAACAGAAAAAACGGTTGTTCTTGCAAAAGGTCTTCCTTACGGGAAACATTCTTTGCAACTATTTAAAAGGACAGAATGGGATAAAGGAAAAACATGGTTTTATGGTTTTGTAACCAATTCAAAGACCAAACTTTTAAAACCGGATAAACTTCCAAAAAGAAAAATTGAATTTTTTGGAAACTCCATTACCTGTGGCTATGCTATTTATGATTCTGCTAAAGATTTTCCTTACGGATATTATGAAAATAATTATGATGCATACGGCGCCATCACTGCAAGACATTTTAACGCACAGTATCATTGCACGGCAAAAAGCGGAATTGGTATAATGGTTAGTTGGTTTCCGCTGATAATGCCTGAGATGTACGACAGGCTTGATCCTACAGACTCTTTAAGCAAATGGAATTTTTCAAAATACACGCCTGATTTGGTTGTGATTAATTTATTGCAAAACGATTCGTGGATCGTGACGATGCCCAACAATGAACAATTTAAAAAGCGATTTGGAAGCACGCCTCCCGATGAATCCCAAATTGTAGAAGCTTATAAAAATTTTGTTCAAACCATCCGGTCCACTTATCCTAAAGCGCCCATTATTTGCATGTTGGGAAGTATGGATATTACTAAAAAGGGATCGCCATGGCCAGGCTATGTTCAAAAAGCCGTTGATGAAATACATGATAAAAAAATATTCACTTATTTCGCGCCGTATAAAGAAACCTACGGCCATCCTAAAGTAAAGGAGCAGCAAGCTTTGGCAAATGGCCTGGTAAAATTTATTGATGATAATATAAAATGGTAAAGTAATTTTCAGTAAACCAACAAATAACCTGATTTTTTATTTTTCCAAATCATTTTGCTTGTGAGCATCTTCCTGGCTCGCATATTCATCAATGGGGTCCAGCAAAATTTTAACCACAGAATTTTGTAAAGAGATAACGGAAGATGCGGAATAAAGGCCGATACCTTCACCGGAAAAAGTATAATCCATTAACGTAAGTTTTATTTCTCCTTCAATGGAAAGCTCAATATAATTTCCATAATGAATGAGCCTCAAATAAAATGATTTTTCTTTATTCATTTTAAAGACGCCGATCTGCAGTTCATTAAAAATAAAATTTTGCCTAACGTCCGCGGGATTAAAACCCCCAAGCCCTCATTTGTAATAAACCATTTTCAACGTCGAAAGAAATGAAATATCCGTTGCCGTTTTCATCAATATCACTGACCAATCCGAGCTTTCCCATTCCTTCTACTGTCAGTTGGCCTTCCCAAATAAATCCGGAAGACGGTTTTGTAAAAACAAATAATTCGTAGCCGCTGCCCGAAGAGCAAATCCATTTTTCATCTTCAATCGTTGACAAAGCGGTTGGGTTGGAAAGCAAGTGTTTTACTTCTCCCATTTCAGGCTGCGAAATGATTTTGGTAACCATTTCATCCCAGCGATAATAGCTTTTTATTATAAGCCTTCCCGTTTC
>JBDTHD010000305.1:0-14663 GCA_039937075.1 Ginsengibacter sp.
ATGAAAAATGTTATCATCACTAACAGTGAAGGAGTAAAAAGAACTGTTGAGGTGAATTAATAAAAAAAAATACAAAATGAAGAATTCAATAATTCATTTGATTAAAAGTTTAGGTATTACAGTAAACAAACAAATCACCTGGATTTTTATTTTTATCGTTTAATAAGAATTAGAAAGTAGGAAATACATTCTTTATTTATTCCGATGAATTTTATTGTTCTTACAGTTACTGTTTTTCGTGGCTATATTTGAAAAGTATATTAAGAAATTTGTAAAGTTTTATGGACTTTGAAAAATTTAAAATTGGCTATGTTCCTTACCTTCCCGATCTTTCCCAGCCTGCCGACAGAAGGCGTTTCCCGTTTTTTGCAAAGCAGCATCAAATTAAATTTGAAATCGCACAATTTGATAGAGCCTACGACATTATTTTATTAACGGCAACGGCAAATCTTTCCAAATGGCTTTTGTATAAAAAGAATCATCCCGATACAAAATTTATTTTTGAAATGGTGGATAGCCTGATTCTACCTTCTGATACTTTTAGTAATTTATTCAAGGGCGTTGGGAGGTTTGTTATTGGAAAAGAAAGCATTCTCAACCTCGATTTTAGAAAGATCTTAATACAATGGTTAAAGACCGCAGATGTGGTTATTTGCTCAAGTACTAATATCAAACACCTTATAGAAAAATGGAATAACAATGTAATCATCAGCCTTGATTACATGCAAAATGAAATAAAAAAAATTAAGTCCGATTATGAAATAAATGGTAAAATGAAATTGGTTTGGGAAGGGCAAAGTGTTGTATTGAGACATTTACTGGAATTTAAAGAAGTTTTTAAACTGGTAAATTCGTTTTGCGAACTTCATATTATTACCGACGAAAAATATCCATCCTATGGTAATTTAAGGAGTAGAGAAGTGAATCATATCTTATCTCAATTGCCGATTAAAACCATTTTTCACAAATGGGAAATGTATAAAAATTATGAAGAATTAATCCTGTGTGATTGCGGTATTATTCCGTTAAATAAAGAAAATAAAATGGCCTGGCATAAGCCGGCAAATAAACTTATATCCTTTTGGTTTGCCGGCCTTCCTTCATTAACGTCAGCCACTCCTGCATATATTGAACTTATGAAAGATGCTGCTGCTGATTTCTATTGCACTGATACGGATGATTGGGTTTCAAAAATCCAAAAGCTCGATTCAATGACAGGTGATGAAAGAAAAATGATTGCGGTAAAAAATCTTAATTATGTGAGAAGCAATTTTTCTAATGAAGCGCTGGACGGCGTTTGGTTTTCAGTTTTTGAAAAAATAGATCATTTTAAATCCTGATAGTAAACCAACAAAAAAGGCGATTTCTTACTTTTATGGAATCAAAGCAAAAGAAATAAAGATGCTATAGTAATTCTGATTTATTAGTAACAAGCATTTTGTAACCTTTAAAAACTGATTTTATTTCTTTAAACTTTCCTGAAAAAAATAGAAAAAAAGTTCTTGAAAAAGGTTCTATAAAATAGGTGCCAAACCAGACGAGCCAATAGCCCGAACGTCTAAAATGTTTTTTACTGTATTGTAACCGGCTTCGAAGATTTAAAAATAAGCGAAATGCTTTTACTCTTTTGGTAGTTCCTTCGCCGCTATGAATGGCAGAAATATTAGTATTATAAAAAGACTTTCCTCCTAAATCAGAAAGGCGTTTTGAGAAATCAAGCTCTTCGCAATAAACGAAAAATCGCTCATCAAAAAAACCAACTTTTTCAAAGACAGAGCGTCGCATAAACATAAAGGCGCCCATTACCTGGTCAACATACCTGCTTTCGCTATGGTCCCAATCTGTCATTAAAATGGCAGGAGAAAAAAGCGACGGGAAAAGTTTTGAAAACCCGATGGAATCCATAAATATTTTTGCCGGCGTAGGAAACCTTGCACAACTTGGAGATGTTTGGCCATCATCATTCAATAATTTGCACCCAAGAATATCTGTTTCAATATGCGTTTCTAAAAAATTGCTACAATCTTCTAATGTTGTATCTAACAATTGTGTATCGGGGTTTAGCAAAAGAATGTATGGCGCTTTTGACAAATAAAATCCCTGGTTGGCGGCTTTTGCGAACCCATTGTTTTCCTTGTTCCTGATGATTATAATTTTATCGTTTGGCAAAATGTTTTGTAGAGATGAATCATTGGAATCATTATCAACAATAAAGACCTTATTTACGAAACGCTCATTAGAAGTGGAAAATATTGACCGAATACATTTCTCCAAATAATTTCCACTATTCCAATTTATGATTACTATATCTGTCATTTTTTGAAACAAAAAATTTATTTACAAAAATAAATCCTTCAACGAAGAAAGTTATCTGAATCCAGAAAGAAAAGAGCGACATGTAAAGATCTGCAAAGAAACTCATTAATAAAGGGAACAGTAAAAAGGAAAAGTATAAAGAATATCTTAAATTTTTTTTGACAATTGCTTTATTGTAAAAAAAGGTATGCACAAATCCAAAAATAGCAAGCATAAACCATGCATAAAATTTACCAAAGTCTCTTAAGTAAGGGCTATAAATAGTGAAAACATTAGTTGGATACGGCACAAAAACAAAGGAACTTATTAAGTCGTTTGGTTGAGTATTTGAAGTTAAATTAAATGCTTCTCCAATTTTTATAAAAAAACGTAAGGAATTGTTAGCATCGTAATTTATTCTGAACTGATGGGTTTTTTCCCATTCAAGTCCATTGAGAGATGTTACTAAATAAATTGCTGTGAGTTGTGCTGCGGGTTTTATATTTTCTTTGAGAGAGTTTTCATAATTACCACCTTTTCCGTATAGAATTCCAACCAGGATAAAAAATAATAGAAATACAGCAATTAAACGAGATATTTTTTTAACCGAAAAGTTTTTATTAAGTAAAAAATCTAATCCCACATACAATACCAGAATAATCAAATAATAAGTTCTGCCGGTAACGAAGACTGAATATGTAATGGTTGCTAAAAGACTGGTAATAACTAATATTCTATTAACCAGGTTTTTCTCCTTAAAAAAAGCGTATAAATTAATAGCATAAACCACAAATGAAAAAGGTAATAAATATTTAATAAACCCAATATCTGCCTCGCCATACACCAATTCAGTTCTTAATCCTACAAAAAAATTATCAATGTTAGAGGCCAGAAATAAACGGTAAGATGCTATGATATAGAAAGGTAATCCGATAATAATAATGGCCAAACAAACAAGTCTCAACGTGGTACTTATTGATTCTTGTGAAATATCCGGATTATAAATTTTTTGGGGTTTTGTCAACTTCTTCTTTTGCACAATCACTGTTTGAATAAACGATCCAAAACTAAAAGCGAGCGCACCTATAAAGAAAATAATAAACGTGGAAATACTTAAAGGAAATAATTCGTCAAGTAACGTGAAGCTGAAAACAAAATGCAACACTAAAATTATCAACCAGACCAACGAAAATAAAACTGCGGGATGCATTATCTTTCTTTTCATTATTTGATAGTTGGCTGCAAATAAAAAAAAGTGAAGAAAGATAAAGCTCAATTCAATTAAAATATTGTTGAAACCGTGCATTGCAATTTGATGTCTTATTATTTAAAAGTTTTTGATTTAATCTTTACCGATTTTGAGAATGCCACTAATTCTGAAAATGATATTAATAAAAGGTAAACAAAAGCTGATAATAAAAATCCAGTAGGATACAATTGCACATTATGGGAACTTTTGAATAGCAAATAAAATAAAACCTGGCTGAAGAAGGCGATAGCGACCATTGCTAGTAAGAAAAAACTTTTAAATTTCAGTTCAAAACGTTTTTGGGCAAGAATAGCCAGTTGCCAAATGAATGTTCCGCAAATGACAATAAATCCCATCAACTTAAAGGTAATGGTATTGGGTGTTTTTAAAAGTGATAATAGAAGATCGGCACCAAACCACCAATATAAAATGGTTGACACAGTAAACCCACTTATTTCATAGATTATTATTTTCTTAAGAAATTTTCTTATTTCAGTTCTATTTCCTTTTTCGTAAGCAGAAGTTAGTATGGGAAATAGGGATGTAACTACGGGAGAAATAATTATTGTAATCCCTTTGAACAAGAGGTCAAAAATTGCCTGGTAATTTCCTTGTGCTTCTGCTCCCACATATTTGAACATAAACAGTTTGTCAACATAAGAAATTAAATAAGAAAATAAAAACCATACAGAAAGGGGCGAACCATATTTAAAAAATGTTTTAAAAAGATGAATATTTTTTGGTTTTTCATTTTTTTCAACACTTTCTTGTTTAAAAAATTGCTGGGCTTTTTTTAGTAAAAAAAGTAAAGAAAAAAGATAAGAAGCAATCACCGCAATAAATAAAGAATATAAATAGGAAAGGCCGGAAAACTTTAGAAGTAAAACGGCACCGCCAACATACGTAAATACTCTTATAGTTTCTGAAGCGATAACTTTTTTCGATAAAAAGCTGGATTGAATGATAGCGAGTATGGTGAATTGTAGCGAAATCGTTAATAAAACAAGTGGTGTTAATAATGCTAAAAAAAGGTCATGGCCCAAATAGTAAGCTATAAAAAAAACAGGGAAAAAAAAGATTGCCTGCGTTTTAAAAGATAACATTATTGCCTGCCGCGAAAACGAATGTTTATCCGCACTTGATGGAAAAAATCTTATAATGCTCTGTGCAATCCAGCCCGACAAAATTGCAGTTATAATCAGGATAGCATTGAACCAGATAGAAAATTTTCCATATCCTTTTGCGCCCAACAGATTTTTAAATACAGGAATTGATAAACCAGAAAGAAGTGCAGGTAGAATGATACTGATAAGATAATTGAGATAGTCTTTTTTGAATTTTGAAAATAACTCCATTAGTTTGGAATATTTGAGAGACTCTATTTAAATCAACCGGTTATTTTTTTATGCATAGAAATTATTGCGGACTGGTTCACGCAGAATTTTTATTATCAAATAAATTACGCAATCCGAATACCACAAAGAGCAACATTTCTACAAAGAATGCAAAAATGATTGCCATCTTTAACTTCCCGGATTTTATTTTTTCCATTGGATAATTCGCAGCATCAATAATTTGCATCAATGGAATTTCATTCAAATACTGAAACCGCGCAAGTTCAAGATTTTTAAACATTTCTCCATAAGCCGCACCATATACCTGGATATTAGCCTGTTGTTTTTGAACCGGCACCTGTGCTTCTGTAAAAGCAGGATTGATATTTACATCCTGAACTGCGGCTTTATTAGCAATACTTGAATTTAAATTTCGCTTCATGGTGTCAACTCTTTTTTCAAGAATATCAAGCGTTTCCTTTGCCTTTTTGGTTCTTATTTCAGTATAAAAATTATTCGTTTCGGCCACTAAACGATCCGTGAAATCTTTTGTAAATTTTTCATCGGGGCTGCTAACACTTACTTCATAAATACTCAATTTTCTATCCGGCCTTTCAGCAAATATGTGTTTATCTGAAAATTGGAGATACGTTTTATAGAGCAAACTATCCTGTTGGTACGAAAAAGAACTCCTTTGCTGGCCGACGACGAAATGAATATTTTTTATTTTTGAATTCGATTTGCGTTGTCCGGAAATCTCTAAATAGTATTCAATTAGCGTAAAGGGTTTATTATTAAAAGTATCCACAGTTAAAAAGACTTTTTCAACCATTCTCCGGCTTTTCATTATATCCAGGATATTGTCGCCGGCAAACATGTCTTTTCCACTTCCAATGTTCAGTCCGAATTGGGAAGCAATGTTTAAAAAATTACCAATGCCGCCGCCATTATCACCCTCGTCAAGGGCAAAAGATAGATGGCTTTTATATTCAGGTTTTTGGTAGATCGAATAAATAATTCCGCCTATTCCTGCTACAATTCCAACGATTGCAATTAATAACCAGTTTTTTATTATAAATTTAAAAAAGTGGTTCAGGTTGCTTATCACGGAAACAGCATTATTTTGGTCGATATTTGAATTACTATTTTTCAAAGGCATTTGTCATTTGAAATTTATAATCATAATTTGGTAGCTGATATTATCACATTGGCTAAAATTCCCAGCGCAGAAACTATTAAGGCCAATTCTCCCGCACCCAACCTCGCCCGATTATTTTTTACTTTCTGTGGAATGAATATTTCTGACCGTGGCGTAACTGCAGGATAAAATTTGAACCATAAAAAATGTTTAACAGAGGCAGCTTTTCCATCAGGATAGATAATCAAAGATCCGGTTTTTCTTGCATAAGGCGTGAAGCCGCCTGCTTGCTGCACATAATATTTCAGGCTTTTATTTTCTTTATAGGGCATTATAGTGGGATTATAAACTTCTCCCGATATTTTTACCAGGTTCGAACTCCTGTCAATGGAAAGCACATCGCCATCTTCCAATAAGAGATTTTCAGAACTTTTAGGATTAGATAGGGCATTTGTAAGATTTACACTTATCAAATCGTACGATTTATATAATTCATCTCTTAATCGTGGATGAAGCGAAAGGCTGTCGGGATCAATATTTAATATCCGTTGAAACAGCCTTTCTCTTTCCGGCGTTGTAAGATTCGATTTAATACTTCTGCGTATCGTAATAGATGAACTGTCTGCAGACGCTCTGAAACCACCCACTCTTTGGATAATATTATCGATTTTATCACCGCTCTTTTGTAATCCATATCTTCCCGGGCTCTTTACTTCTCCCAAAACAAGAACAGTACGTTGAGGACTATATCCGGGAAGCGTTTTTATAATTACAATATCATACGGTTGAAGTATAACATCCTCCGGCTTTTGGCTACCTTCCGAAAGATTAATATTGAATATTTTACTTTCAATATGATTGGTTTTGTCAACATCTGCGTTCTTGATTCTCCTGGAAATTTCGATATTAGAAGAATCTCCAGACTCTGAAACACCGCCCGAAGAAAGTAAAACATCGCGCAGTGACAGATTTCGTCTCCATAGAATTTTGCCTGGTTTTCTAACATTTCCTTCAATTGAAATGTAATTACTATCCTGAAACTCAAAAATAGAATGTACTGCAACGGAGTCGTCTTTTACAAGCAGTATGTTTTTGTTTTGCTGCGATACGGTATCCAGATCAACAGAAACCATCGTTGGCAATTTATTTTGTAACGACCTGAAAATTGAAATCCGTTTTGTATACGCATCCCTTGTGAAACCACCGGCTTTTTGAATCAAAGAATCTATTGTAAGGTCGGGTGTTAATTGATATTGTCCTGGGCGAAAAACAGAACCGGTAATTACAATGCGATTTTCAAATTCATCCTGAAGTTTTCTTACGATATATTTATCGCTTCCGTTTATAATAAATGAGCCATATTGATTGGCATTTAGATCGATAATTTTTTTCTCGGTATCGGTTGTTCTTATTACTGTAACAAATCCTTTGAAAGCGTTATCGGTAAAGCCTCCGCTGTATTTCAACAGATCACTGAAAGTTTGATTATCCAGCAATTCAAATTTACCATCTCTTTTTACATTTCCGGTAATAGTGACACGGTTTTTATAATAAGGTATGCGAATAACATCTCCTTCCTGGAGAAGTATATTATCTTTTTGATTTCCGTCGACCAGAAAATCATAAAGGTCTGCAGTTGTCTTCAACTGGTTTCCGCGAATTATTTCTATATCGCGATAACTTCCCATATTGGTGGGCCCACCGCACAAATAGAGAATATTGTAAAGTGTAGTTAAGGAAGAGACCGTGTACGTTCCGGGTTTTTTTGCCTGACCGATTACTGTAACGCGAATACTTCGGATTTTTCCGAGCGTCACCACTATTTTAGTTTTACCGGTGTTGATAGCTCTATAAATGGTAGCCGCTAATTTCGATTTTATTTTTTGAGTTGCTTCTTCGATGCTAAGACCGTTTATATAAATAGGGCCTACGTTGGGAATGTAAATTTCGCCAGATTCATTTACCGTTAAACTGTATTTCTTTTCACTATATCCATATACGGAAACAATCAATTGATCATCCGGACCTAATACATAACCTGCTGGTGCTGGAATACGTAAATTAGGTTCAAAAACCATGCTGTTGCTTGTAAAAAGTTCAGAGCCAAAAATTGAATTATCATTTTTGAACTTTTGAACATTTTTATTTATACCGGTCGTATCATAAGAATGAAGTACATCCGGCACATTTTCAATATCCTGATCCTCTGTTTTATGTATTTTTTGCCCGGAATTTAGTTGCTGAAGTCGCTGCTGTAATTTATCAATTTCAGAATTCGGCATTCCCCTTTGTTTAACTATTTTTAATAGTTGCGATTCTGAAAACCCTGATTCAGTTGCTTTATTATAAAAAGCCATAATCTGGCTGTCGCTATAACTATCTATATTAACCTGGCTTAGGTCCTCGTTATCCAATAAACTATTTTGTGCATGCAGTTGGTTTGAACAAAAAATTATCGCAAACAAAACGAATAGTACCTTTTTGACTATTTCCATTATTTCTCCATTTTTAGTTTTTTTTGCAATACAATCAGGATGTAAAAATCGCTTGCGAAGTTAATATTTTTGCTGCACAATGTACTTAAAATGCTTTATCTCTGCACATTTGAAAGAAAATTGATACCATATTTTCAGGCATTAAATCCGGGGAAAGTCTACTGAGGAACGAGTTATTAATCTAAACGGTTCAATAGCAAAATAATTGTCATTAGATTCATTGGGTAGAAACCAATTAACCAATAATTTTTTTAAGCTTTGATTTATCTCCCCAAAAATTCATCGGCTCATAATCCGGATACGGATAAAAACCTTTGTTCAACTTTATTGCTTGATTTTTTTCAGCAAGATAATTTTCTACTAACTGGTTAATGGTAATTGGAACTCCACTGCAACAATTAATAATGCCTGTAACTCTTACCTGGAGTGCTGCTTTTACAATGTATTCAGCGACGGTTTCCACGGGCAAATAATCTCTCTTCTGTTCGCCGCCGCTCATATTAAACTCTGCGCTTCCTGTGTTTAAAGCCGATTCCAATTGTGAAAGAATTGAATTTGGATTTTGACCGTGTCCAAAAGTGTAAAATAATCTCATCCATTTTAGTTGAAATGAAAATTCGTTTTGAAACTGTTCCAAAAGTTTTCGCAGGGAATCTTTTGCAATCGAATATGGATTTCGAGGAGAAGAAATCATTTCCTCATTTAACTCACCTTCCTGAAAACCGTATTCCATGCACGTTCCTGATATGGTTATATCTTTTGCACCATTAATAACCATGTTTTTTAAAAAATTAAAATGCCTGTGTAAATTCTCTTCAAGGTGAAAAGATGATTGGTAATTAGGCAATCCTTCCCATGCCAAATGAATAATTTTTTCAGGCTCATTAAAAAATTGGAAATAGTTAACCTCAGTTTTTAATTGTGAAAAATCAAGATTAAAATATTCTACTTTTTTAAACCATGGAAATTCTTCAGCTTTTTTTGTATGTAATGATGTAGCTATTACCTGGTGATTATGTTTCAATAGTTCTTCTACAACATAGTTGCCGACAAATCCGGTAGCGCCTGTTACAAGAACTTTCATTTTCTTTTATTAAAAGATTTTTAATTCAGGAATGGCTGTTACAAATTTTGCATTCCAGTTTCTCGCATAGCTCAATTGTTCGCTAATTTCTTCTTTTAAATTCCATGGAAGAATAATAATATAATCCGGATTATCTTTCTTCAATATTTGTTCGTTTACTACAGCTATGTGGCTTGCGGGCAAAAATTTGTTTTGTTTGTTAGGGTTGGCATCAACCACATATTGAATTAAATCATTTTTTACTCCACAATAATTCAACATCGTATTTCCTTTTGCAGCAGCGCCATACGCGACTACTTTTTTATTTAATTTTTTTTGTTCAATAAGGAAATTAAGGAAATTTAATTTTACCTCAAATGCTTTTTGAGTAAAATGATTGTAGAAGCTAATGTCCAGCATTCCTTTTTGTTTTTCTTTTTCTGATAACGCTCCTACCTTTTTATTGATTTCACGATTATTACTTTTATGTTTTGCATAAATACGAAGCGAGCCGCCATGAGTAGGGATTTCATCCACATCAAAGATTTCTAAATTTTGCGATTCAAAGATTTTTTTTACCGTATGAAATGAAAAGTAAGAATAGTGTTCATGATAAATAGTATCGAATTGGGTATTGTCAACGAGTTGCATCAGATGTGGGAATTCCATGGTTATCGCTCCATCATCTTTTAAAATCATTTTCAAGGCTGCTACAAAATCTACCACATCAGGAACATGCGCCAACACATTATTTCCAATTAATAAATCGGCCCGCATATTTTTATTAATCATTTCACCGGCAAGTTCAGTTCCGAAAAAGCGGTTTATAGAATCAATGCCTTTTTTTCTTGCGGCTGCGGCGGTATTTTCGGCAGGCTCAATACCTAAAACAGGAATATTTTTTTCTTTAAAATATTGAAGCAAATAACCATCGTTGGAAGCTATTTCTATTACTTGTGATTGTTCATTTAAATCAAATCTTTTCACCGCCATTTCAGTATAATTTTTGGCGTGTTGCAGCCAGCTTTTGCTGAAAGAGGAAAAATAAACATACTCGTTATTGAAGATATCGCCGGATTTTTTATACTCATCTAATTGTACTAAAAAACAGATATGACACGTGAAAACTTTAAGAGGATAAAAAGTTTCAGACTCATTTAAATTTTCAATAGTTAGGAATGAATTTGTTGCGGGCGAATTGATTAGATCAATAAATAAATGTTGTAATTCCGTTTGGCAAAATCTACATTTCATAATGATATTCCTTTAAAATTTTCTTTCAAATATTCATACTGGTTATCCTTTTCGGAAATGTTAGTTATTTTTAAAGGCCAGTTAATTCCTACGATTGGATCATCATATTTGATTCCTCCTTCCTGATTTGGAGAATAAAAATTGGTATGGTGATAAATGAGTTCGCAATTATCGGTGAGTGTTTGAAAACCGTGTGCAAAACCTTCCGGGATTAAAATCATTTTTTTATTTTCAGCAGATAATTCTATTCCAAACCATTTTAAAAAAGTGTTTGAATTTGTTCTTAAATCTAAAGCAACATCATATACGGAACCTGAAACGCATTTTACCAGTTTTACTTCTGTATAAGGAGGCAGTTGGAAATGCATACCTCTGATAATACCCTTTTCTTTAGTAAATGAATGATTTAATTGTACCCATTCTTTAGAATGATTAATCTCACTGAATTCATTCTTACAATACGTTCTTGAAAACCATCCCCGGCTATCTTTATGAGGAACTACTTCTATCTCATAACATCCCTTTAATTTGGTTTCAATAAATTTCAAGATCAAAAATTTTTTGTATTTGCTGAAATGTAAATTCTTTGCGTTTCTCTAAAGGTTGTTTATACCAACTTATGGCCCATTCAATACTTTTTTCGCCACTCAATAAAGGCTTCCATCCTAAAACATTTACCGATTTGTCAATATTTAATTTAAGCAAGTTTGCTTCATGTGGACCTTCCTCATCAGAAATTTTATAATTTCCTCCCCCCCACAATTTTATAATTCTTTCCACCAGTTCCCTTACTGAAAAAGTATCTTGCGAATAAGGCCCAAAATTCCATGCTCCTGAAAATTTTTCAGGATTATTATAAAGATTTGCCGCAAGCATCAAATATCCCATTAAAGGATCAAGGACATGTTGCCATGGCCTTATCGAATTTGGATTTCTTATTATGATATCTTTTCTGTTTTCGAGCGCATTTATAATATCCGGAATTATACGATCTTTTGCCCAATCTCCACCACCAATAACATTCCCGGCTCTGGCGGACGATATAACGACATTGGGTTTCACTCCGTTTTCGATATTAAAATACGAGCTTCTATAGGAATCAATTACTATTTCTGCTGCTGCTTTACTTGCGCTATATGGATCATACCCACCGAGCCTGTCATCTTCTCTGTAAGCGTACTCCTGTTCTATATTTTTATAAACTTTATCAGAAGTTATAATAATAACCGCGCATTTCTTAGAAAGATTCCGGCAGGCGTTTAAAACATTTGCAGTACCGCCTGTATTTATCTGAAAAGTTTCTAATGGATATTCATACGAATAGCGAACAAGTGATTGAGCTGCCAAATGAAAAATAAAATCAGGTTCAAAATTGACTATTTCCTCCTCTATTTTATTTTCATCCCTGATATCATGTATTATGGAATTGCATAGCAAACCATCATCGTTCAGAATTGAAAATAAATTTTTTGAATAAACAGGATTTAAAGAATAGCCTTTTATTTCCGCATCAAACTTTTTAAGAATAGAAATTAACCAACTTCCTTTAAAGCCAGTGTGGCCTGTAATAAAAATTTTTTTATTACGGAAAGATTCAAAAATAAAATTTTGTGCTACCACGTTTTCCATTTCGCCTTTTTGTTTTCCCAAAGCTGTTCGAGTTCAATTTTATCACGCATAGCATCCATGCATTTCCAAAAACCTTTGTGTTTATAGGCCATAAGTTGCGCGTCATTTGCTATTTGTTCCATCGGGGCTTTTTCCCATTGAACGTCTTCCACGTCATTTTGCAAATATTTAAATATCCCGGGTTCTAACACAAAATAGCCACCGTTAATCCAGATATCTTTATCATTTGGCTTTTCCTTAAAATTTTTTACCACGTAAGTTTCATCTGTTTCTATAGTTCCAAAACGCGTCGGCAGCTGGATAGAAGTTAACGTCGCCAGCTTACCATGTAACTGATGAAACGCCAGCAATTTTTTAATATTTACATCAGAAACACCGTCACCATACGTGAGCATAAACGTTTCTCCCGATACATATTTTTCGATTTTTTTTATTCGTCCCGCAGTGTTGGTTTGAATGCCGGTGTCGACCAGTGTTACCGTAAAAGATTCTGTGTTGGTAAAATGGACATCAACTTTATTATTTTTAAGCTCAACAGTTATATCAGAATTGTACAAAAAATAATTCAGAAAATATTCTTTTATCAGGTAACCTTTATATCCACAGCAGATCACAAAATCATTGAATCCATAGTGCGAATAATTTTTCATGATGTGCCAAAGTATGGGCTTGCCGCCTATTTCAATCATCGGCTTCGGCTTTAGGTGAGATTCTTCTGATATTCTTGTTCCCAAACCTCCTGCGAGAATTACAACTTTCATGGAGATACTAAAATTTTGAAAAGTTAGTTATGTAACTGCATTGATAATGCAAATATAACTTAAAGAGTAAAGTAGATTTGAAGTTTCGCTAATTGAAAATATCAACTATTTGTTGATTTACTATAAAGCAAGCAATTTTTTATTTATTAAAATTCCTGATGTCGTGCACCAGTTCAATTGATCTTCTTGTTTCTATTAACGGAAATCCGTTTCCTGCTAAAATTTGTTCGTAAGACTTCGTATGCAGTTCGGTAAATCCATCGCTGAACTCTATCGATTCTCCGTCAATATTGAGTGTTCTATACGTCCGTTTTCCTGCGGCTTTAATTTCCTCAGGTAAAGTGTTGAAATCAATACTTAATCTCCAATTTACCGTAGCTTTTTCTAATTCTAAAGTTCCTGAAGCGGTATCGCTTGAATGTTCTTTCACAATATTTTCTTTTACCTCGCCAAAGATCCACATCAGCATATCAAAAAAATGTACGCCGATATTGGTTGCAATTCCTCCGCTTTTTTGAATATCTCCTTTCCAGCTTGCATTATACCAATGGCCCCGACTGGTAATATAATCTAATTCAATCTGGTGCTTTTTATTTTTGGGCTCCGCATCAATTTTTTCTTTTAAAGCGATAATAGCGGGATGTAAACGTAATTGTAAAATGGTAAATATTTTATTACCAGTTTCTTTTTCAATTTCTGCCAGGGCGTCAATATTCCACGGATTAAGAACTACCGGTTTTTCGCATATAACGTTGGCGCCTATGCGCAAACCAAAACGTATGTGCGAATCGTGCAAATAATTGGGGCTGCAAACGGTTACAAAATCAGTTTTTATTCCTTTACGTTTTAATTTTTCAACGTGCCGATCGAAACGCTCAAACTCTGTAAAAAAATCTGCTTCGGGGAAAAAACTGTCTAAAATGCCCACGGAATCGTTTTTATCCAAAGCGGCCAGTAAATTATTATTGGTAGCTTTTATCGCTCTCATGTGGCGCGGCGCTATGTATCCTCCAGCTCCTATTAATGCAAAATTTTTCATTATTTAATTTTCTCCGTTTAATATTCATTTAAAAAAAATCTCTACAGTAAACAAACATTTAAACGAGATTTTTATTTTATACCGGATGAAAAAAATTATTTTATTCTTTTCACCAAATTATTTTCTAATGAATATTCTTGTTTACTTTCAGGGCAAATCGCGATATTTTCTGAATTAAAAACCAACTTGTGGCCAAATTCGCTCATCCATCCTTTTTGCCTTCCGGGGTTTCCAACAATTAATGCAAAAGCAGGAACCTCTTTAGTAACGACGGCGCCTGCTCCGATAAAAGCATATTCGCCAATCGTATTTCCGCAAACAATTGTAGCGTTTGCACCAATGCTTGCTCCTTTTTTAATCAAAGTTTTTTTATACTGGTCTTTGCGACTTACCGCACTTCTTGGAT
>JBDTHD010000306.1:0-1930 GCA_039937075.1 Ginsengibacter sp.
GGTTTAATATTGTGATTGAAGAAACAGAGGAAGTAATCAAAAAATTAGTACGTCAGATTGAAAAACAAGTTGACGTTTTAAAAGCTTATTATAATACCAACGATGAAATCATCTGGCAGGAAATGGCATTATATAAAGTGCCTACCGATGTAATTATGGAAAAAGCAAAAGTGGAAAGATTACTCCACCAGTTTGGGGCACGAGTGGTTGCCATCAGGAAAGATTATACAGTCTTTGAAACAACTGGCCATCGGGAAGAAACGGATAAATTGATCGCCGCGCTTGAGCCATATAATTTAATAGAATTTGTTAGAAGTGCCCGGGTAGCTATTATTAAAGACAGCGAGGGTTTTCATTTTAAAGTAAAAGAATTTGAAAAATTGCAACCCGGAGAGGAAGTAGTGGAAAATGAGTATTTGGATAAACAGAGCGAAATTTTTACGATGTAACCCTTATAACGAGATAAAGTGAAAGTTGAAAAAGTAATTCCAATTTTAAGAATTTTTGATTATAAAAAAGCACTCGAATTTTACGTTGATTGGCTGGGTTTTACAATCAATTGGGAACATACTTTTGATGATAACACACCCGCTTATTTAGAGACTGAAAAAGACGGATTGATCATTCATTTAAGCGAACACCATGGCGACGGTACGCCGGGTACCAATGTATTTGTTTGGTGCGACGGTGTAGAAAAATTTCATAAAGAAATTATTAATAAAAAATACAAATACAATAAGCCCGGATTAAAAAAAACTTTTTATGGTTCATTGGCTGTTAAGGTGATTGATCCCTTTCACAACCAGATTATTTTTAATGAAAAAATAGACGACACAAAATAAAATTTCATCAAACAAAAACTAAAATAACAACAACATGGCGACATTAAATTTTGCAGGAATAGAAGAAAACGTAGTAACAAGGGATGAATTTCCTCTGTCAAAAGCACAGGAAATATTGAAAGACGAAGTAGTAGCCGTAATCGGTTATGGCGTTCAGGGGCCGGGACAGGCTTTAAACCAACGAGACAATGGAATCAACGTAATCGTTGGTCAGAGAAAGAATTCCAAAAGCTGGGATAAAGCGGTACAGGATGGCTTTGTAGAAGGAAAAACTTTATTTGAAATAGAAGAAGCTTTGGAAAAAGGAACTATAATTTGTTACCTCTTGAGCGATGCAGCGCAAATTGCAATGTGGCCAACAGTAAAAAAACATTTAACTCCGGGAAAGGCTTTATATTTTTCTCATGGTTTCGGAATTACCTACAATGACCAAACAAGCATTATACCACCAAAAGATGTGGATGTACTTTTAGTAGCACCAAAAGGATCAGGAACTTCTTTAAGAAGAATGTTTTTGCAAGGCCGTGGATTGAACAGCAGTTACGCCATCTTCCAGGATGCAACAGGCAAAGCATTCGACAGAGTTATTTCGCTGGGAATCGCAATAGGCTCAGGATATTTATTTGAAACTGATTTCAAAAGAGAAGTGTTTAGCGATCTTACCGGCGAGCGCGGAACTTTGATGGGAGCGATACAAGGAATTTTTGCTGCGCAGTTTGAAGTGCTTCGCAAAAACGGCCACTCTCCTTCTGAAGCATTCAACGAAACTGTTGAAGAATTGACGCAATCTCTAATGCCTTTGGTTGCTGAAAATGGAATGGACTGGATGTATGCCAATTGCTCTACTACTGCGCAACGTGGTGCTTTAGACTGGTGGAAAAAATTCCGTGATGCGACATTACCAGTGTTTTCTGATTTGTATGCTAGCGTAGCCGCTGGCAAAGAAGCAAAGCGTTCAATTGACTCGAATTCACAGGCAGATTATCGCGAAAAATTAGACGCGGAATTAAAAGAATTGAGAGAAAGTGAAATGTGGCAGGCGGGCAAAACCGTAAGAAGTTTGCGTCCTGAAAACCAGGATCCGGCTT
>JBDTHD010000307.1:0-2361 GCA_039937075.1 Ginsengibacter sp.
AAAGTTTTTTGGAAATGGAACGCCCGTTTGACGAAGCGTTTACAGTCATCGGAAATTTTCCTTATAATATTTCTACGCAAATTTTATTTAAGGTCCTTGAATGGAAAGAATATGTTCCTGAAGTGATTGGTATGTTTCAAAAAGAAGTGGCGGAACGTGCTGCAGCAAAAGAAGGTGGGAAAATTTACGGAGTTTTGAGTGTGCTTATTCAATACTATTACCATGTGGAATATTTATTTTCCGTAGGTAATGAATGTTTTACTCCGCAACCAAAAGTTCAAAGTGGTGTCATACGGCTAACGTCGCGTGAAAGTTATTTGCCGGTAAAAAGTGAAAGAGCATTTTGGGTGTTGGTAAAAACTGCGTTTAACCAACGCCGTAAGACACTTCGGAATGGCGTTAAAAGTTTGATTGCCAAAGAAGATTTAGAAGATACATTTTTTGACCGAAGAGCGGAAACGTTGAGCGTGAAAGAGTTTGCTGAATTGACGTTTAAGATGATTTGAGTAAGTAATACTCAAATAAATAAATTCCACTATTACTGTTGAGTAGAAAAAAGTCACAACTATTTATAGGTTTCTGTTAAATGATTATTTTGAAAATCATTAAAAATTGTTATGAAATTAAGGGTCATTTTAAAAACCCTTTAATTTATTTTCCCTTTCATTAGTTGTAATTTTACAAACAGCTAAAATTTACCAATTCGTGCAAGTCGAACAAATTGATGTAATATAAAAAGAATGTCAAAAAAAAATCATACCGTAAGAATCGTAACTGCAGCATCATTATTTGATGGTCATGATGCGGCGATTAATATTATGCGCAGGATTATGCAAAGCAAAGGCGCTGAAATTATTCACCTGGGTCACAACCGTAGCGTACATGAAATTGTGGAGTGCGCTATAGAGGAAGATGCGCAGGGAATTGCCATTACCAGCTACCAGGGAGGTCATGTCGAATTTTTCAAATACATGAAAGATCTTTTGAATCAAAATGGATACGGACATATTAAAATTTTTGGCGGCGGCGGCGGAACGATTTTGCCTGAAGAAATTAATGAATTGGAGGCTTATGGAATTACCAAAATTTACTCGCCTGATGATGGAAGAAAAATGGGATTGGAAGGAATGATTGAAGATGTCATAAAAAAATCAGGTGAACAGAACGATAATAAAGCCATAAAAAAAACGAATGGACAAAATGGAAAATTTGTGCTCGACGAGTGGCACGATATAAAGACGGTAGCACAATCAATAACAAAAGCAGAAAATGGAGATGATACTCAAAATTTAAAAGATAAAATTAAAGAAAGTACTTCTCCGGTATTGGGTATAACCGGAACCGGCGGCGCTGGGAAATCTTCAGTAACTGATGAAATCGTTCGGCGTTTTTTAAGCACTTATCCTGATAAAACCATTGCAGTTATTTCTGTAGATCCATCAAGGAAAAAAACCGGTGGTGCATTGCTCGGTGATCGAATCCGAATGAATTCGATTCATCACCCACGCGCCTATATGCGTTCGCTCGCTACACGCGAAAATGATAAAGCGCTTAGTAATTATGTTCAGGAGGCGCTGGATATTTGTAAGGCAGCCGGCTACGATTTTATCATTTTGGAAAGCGCCGGTGTGGGTCAGAGTGACGCATCCATTTTGGATCATTGCGATATAAGTATGTATGTAATGACGCCCGAATATGGGGCTGCGTCTCAGTTAGAGAAAATCAATATGCTTGATTACGCGAATATTATTTGCATTAATAAATTTGATAAGGCGGGAGCTTTGGATGCCATGCACGATGTCAAAAAACAATACAAGCGCAATCATGGTTTGTGGACTGCGAAGGATGCCGAACTTCCTGTTATCGGCACCGTTGCTTCTACTTTTAATGATCCGGGATGCAATGATTTGTTCAATAAAATTATTGATGAAGTAAATAAAAAGACCGGGTACGATTGGAATAAATATGAAGCTCCGGTTAGAAGCGAAAGTTATAGTCATTCAATAATTCCACCTAAACGGGTGAGGTATCTTGCTGAAATCACGGAAGAGATTGAAAGTTATAATAAGCACGCTGCGGAACAGTCTGCTATTGCGACACAACTTTACCAGCTAACAGGAACCATTGAAAATTTCAAGAACGATTCTTCGGAAAATAAAGAAAGTAGTTCTCATCTTATTAAAGTATTGGAAGAAAAAAAATTGGAAATTGAAAAAAGATTATCTCAAGGTTCGAAGACATTATTGGAAGAATGGGAACAAACAAAAGCACTTTATAAAAAAGATTTTTTTGAATACAATGTGAGAGGTAAAATTATCAAACAGCCTTTATTTACCGAATCTCTTTCGCACACAAAAATTC
>JBDTHD010000308.1:0-2254 GCA_039937075.1 Ginsengibacter sp.
GGAATTTCAAGCTCGATATCTATTTCGTTTGCAAAACTTCCAAGTCCGCTCCCCAACACAATTCCTACTGATGGCTGCTTTGCATATTTTGATTGTATAAATCGAACCGCCTCATTAATTTCTTTCAGCATAAGCATTCTTTAAAAAAATTGTGTTCAAAGATAAGTGAAGATAGCGTCAATTAGCAGCGGCCTTCGCGGAGTTTTTCGTTATTCATTCCCTAATCTTTTGATTTAGAGCAAAATTAAGAGACAGGTCTTTGGGGAATATTTAATTATACATAATAGTAAAAGAAGAAATAACCAGTATTTTTATTTTCCCGCATTAAGCAGTAAATGAAGAAATAATTATGATTTTTATTTTGGAATTGGGCGGTTAAGTTGTATCGCTAAAGGAACAATCATTTTTTGAGTTCGACGCGGATTATTCGCTTGTCGACGACCTATCCAAAAAGTAAAAACGTTCCAAACTAACGTCTTTTAAATTTTTGAAATCTAATTGTTCTTTTTAAATTTAACTCAAAATCACTTCTTTTTTACGGCTTTTTTTGTCGCTGTTTTTTTGGCGGCTGCCTTTCTTGGCGCGGCTTTCTTTTTGGCAGATTTCTTATCAAAAGCCTTTGGATCCTGTTGCAGTATCATTTTCTTTACTTCCTCCAAATCAACCTCGGCTAATTCTTCGGGAGTATATTTTCCACCACCGGTTTTGGCAGTTATTTTCAACATTATTTTACCGAATCGTACAAAAGGACCCCAGCGACCATTTTCGATTGCAATCTTTTCTTCAGGCCACTGCTTTATATAGCGGTTGGCTTCTTTGTCAATCTTTTTTTCAATCAGTTCGTTGCAATCTGTTTGGCTTAAGTTGTCAAAATTGTAAGCGCGCGGCACATTGATAAATAAATCGTTCCATTTGATAAAAGGCCCAAAACGACCTTTGCCTTTGGTGATTGGTTTTTCGTTGAAATAGCCAATTGGCGCGTCTTCCTTTTGTTTGGCCGTAATAATTTCTATGGCTCGTTCCATTTCAACTTCGGTAGGTTCTTCCCCTTTTGGAAGTGAAATAAATTGCTCACCCCATTTTATATAAGGTCCAAATCTGCCTATGTTGACCAAAAGCTCTTTTCCCTCGTATTCGCCCAATGTAAGCGGAAGCTTAAAAAGATCCATTGCTTCTTCGAGGGATATTGTTTCTATGCTTTGAGTCGCCTTTAACTTCGCAAATCTTGGTTTTTCTTCATCTTCCACATTTCCTATTTGCACCATTGGCCCGTAGCGCCCCATGCGCGCTATCACCGGCTTTCCGCTTTCCGCTTCTTTGCCTAGTTCCCGCTCACCTTTGGCACGTTCTGCATTTTCAAGGGTGTGTTCTACTGATTCATGAAAAGGTTTATAAAATTGTGCCACCATTTTATTCCATTGCAAATCGCCGTCTGCAATTTTATCAAATTCCTCTTCAATGCTGGCGGTAAAAGAATAATTCATTACATTTTTAAAATGCTGGTCCAGGAAATCTGTAACCACCAACCCCAGGTCAGTAGGAAAAAGTTTTCCTTTTTCGGCACCTGTAATTTCGGAAGTTTTGAATTTACTGATTTCATTTTCTTTTGAAAGCTTCACAATCCTTATGTCGCGGTTAGTTCCTTCTTTATCCCTTTTTTCAACGTAGCTTCTTTTGATAATGGTGCTGATGGTTGGAGCGTAAGTGCTCGGCCGTCCGATTCCCAGCTCTTCCAATTTTTTTACCAGCGAAGCTTCCGTATATCTCGGTGAATGGCGGGTAAACTTTTCAGTAGCCGTCATTTGTTCAAAATCCAGCTGCTGGTTAATCGTTAGCGGTGGCAGCCTGCTTTCGCTTCCAAACGATGTATTATCCGTATCGTCATCGTCATTTCCTTCATTGTAAATTTTCAGAAATCCATCAAATTTAAGTACTTCACCCGTGGCGGATAATTCATCCTGTACTGTACTGATTTTAATTTTTGCAGTGGTTTTTTCTAATATTGCGTCACTCATTTGGCTGGCAATGGTTCTTTTCCATATTAATTCATAAAGCCTGCTTGTCTCTGGATCATGAATCCTGCTTTCACTCATCTCGGTCGGACGTATGGCTTCGTGGGCTTCCTGTGCGCTTTCATTTTTAGTTTTATAATCGCGCATTTGCAAATACTTTTCGCCATAGTTCTTAAGAATTTCACTTTTAATCTGGCCTTTTGCAGTGCCGCTCAGGTTTACGCTGTCCGTTCTCATGTAGG
>JBDTHD010000309.1:0-6449 GCA_039937075.1 Ginsengibacter sp.
TTTTTTGCAATTTATCCTTTCGCAATACACCAACTGACGATAGTTACATTGAAATTTATTTTTCAGATAAACTTGACATCAGCTATTTGGCATCGATACAATCTAACCTTTCAAAAAAGTACATTAAACTTAATTACGATTACCTGAAATTTGATAAAGACGGAAAATTACGTGCAATAGAATATCATGTATGGTATAAAAAAGTAGGTGGCAGCGATAAGACAACCGAAACAAATAAAGAAAATGGATTTATTATTAATACAGACCTTCCTCCTGACACTAATATGGTATTATCGTCGGTAAAAAAGAAGAAATTCAAAAACGCCGAATCACATTGGAATCTCAAAAATGACTGACAAAATAAAACTGAGGCCAAAACAGTAAACGAACAAATAAGACGAATTTTTATTTTCCCTTCTTTCTTTTTTATACATTAAGCTCTGTCTTAGATCAAATTTCTGCAAGATATTTATGTACAAAACTCATAGCCATAGAACCTTCGCCCACTGTATGTATTGCAAAGAATAAATAAATGTTGTTAATTATTTAATAGCAGACTTTATTGATTTTTTCAAAACAAAAAATTAAAGAATTGGTTGCTTTACTGAAGGGTAACATTGATTTGATCATTCCAACGTTTACAAAAGATTTTCAGGATAAGTTTTTCGCCGCCGGGATGGTAAAATGAAAAACAGAACCTTTTTTAATTTCACTTTCGGCCCATATTTTACCGCCGTGATGTTTGATAATTTCAGAAGAAATATACAATCCTACTCCCGATCCGGAAAAGGAGCTGGCAGAACCGCTCACGCGATAAAAACGTAAAAAGATGTTCTCAATATCTTTATCGGGAATGCCGATGCCATTGTCATAAACATCTACTAAAATATACTTATCTTTTTTTGTGGCGTCAACAACGATTTTATCTGATTCCGGGGAATATTTTATGGCATTGGAAATTATGTTGATAAGGACTTGCTCCATTCTTTCATGATCCGCATAGATCATCAATTTTTTATGGTTATTGTTAAAAGTGATACGATGATTTTTTGTAGTTTGTTGAAGATTGGAACTGATTTCTTCAATCAAAATATTCATATCAAAAAGGGAGAGATTTAGAGCAAGTTTTCCAGCTTGTATTTTAGAAACATCCAGCAAGTTGGTGACCAAACTGGACAATTTATTCACCTGCCTGGTTGTTTTTATTAAAAAATCCTTGTTGGGATCGTTTTCCATTTTCATTTCTAATATATGCAGGTTTGCCAATATTACGGTTAGTGGCGTTTTTAATTCATGGCTTGCCATTACCATAAAATCGTCCTTATAATTATTTAATTCCTGCAGGCGTTCTGTATATGTTTCGCGTTGTTTTTCAGCCTCGATTCTAATCGAGATATCGCGCGCTATTTTTGACGCGCCTATTATTTTACCGTTGCTGTTTTTTAATGGAGAAACAGTCAAAGAGATGTTCCGTTTCGCACCGTCTTTGGCAACTCTTATTGTTTCGAAATGCTCAATTCTTTTGCCCTTCCTGATATTATTAATGATGACGGTTTCTTCATCAAGCCTGTCTTTTGGGATGATAATAGATATGTGTTTTCCCAAGGCTTGTTTTTCAGTAAAGCCAAACATTTTTGTGGCTGAACGGTTCCAGCTTGTAATGATTCCATCCAGTGTCTTACTAATAATCGCATCGTCGGAAAAGTTGACAATTGCCGCAAGCGTCGCTTGCTTTTCCTCTGCTATTTTTTGCTGGGTGACGTCTTTTACAACTTGCGAAATCAAATTTACTTTTCCCATTTCATCTTTTGCAGGAAAGGCGGTAAAGGATACAAAAATCTTTTTATCATTTTTGTCCTTACACTCTGCTTCATAATGTTGTTCGAGATTTTTCTTTAAATTTCGGACAATCGCTTTCTCCTTTTTAAAAACTTCTTCGCATAATATTAACGAGATAGGTTTTTCGAGCGCTTCTTCTGCAGAATATCCAAAAATTTTTTCTGCGCCTCTGTTCCATTCTTTTATGACTCCGTCCAAACTAATACTTACCAATCCATCCTCAACAGGAGGTGTTCCATTGCTGTTGATTTGTTGATTTTTCATAACCTTCAAATATACCGGAATTGAAGAAAAAAAATTATAATTTTTATCGATTTTTATGAGGTGCGATTGGTTGAGTTAGAATCATAATTCATTTCGATCCAGTTGATATTTGTCCTTCCCGCAAAATAATTCAGCGATACCATTTATTCTTGCCTTTACAGAGGGCAGATTTGAATATTCTACTATTCAAAGCCGGAACGGCAAAATACTTTTTTTAAAAGACAGATCATTGTTATGATAAGCAAAAAAGTATTGGGTTAAAAATAAAAAATATTATATTATGCCCTGTCTATATTATTTTCTGTATTAATAAAGGCAAAATATTTGCATTTATTTTTTTTTAATTAAAACACGGATATGAATTTTTGGGATAGAATGTTAATTGGAAATCCTTTTAAAGATTGGGCGATAGCAATCGGAATTATTGTAATATCGTTCAGCGTTATTAAAATATTAAAACGGTCGGTAATAAGAAAATTAAAGAAGTGGGCGCTGAAAACCACATTCACTTTTGATGATTTTTTAGTATCTGCGATTGAAAAAACGGTAATTCCTTTTCTATATTTTGCGGCCATCTTTGGTGCGTTAGATTATCTTACGTTTAGTACACATCCCACACATATAATAGCGGTGACAAAAATGGTAATTATTACCTGGTTTATTTTAAGCCTTGTCACTTTTACTATTCAATATTTTATTTTCGCCTTCCTGGGTAGGCAGGAAAACAGCGACTCGAAGAAGAAACAGGCAAATAGCCTGATCGTAATTTTAAAGGGTGTTATCTGGATATTGGGCCTTTTGTTTGTGATTAATAATTTTGGATATAATGTAACCACTCTCATCACTGGCCTTGGTATAGGCGGTATCGCAATCGCTCTCGCAGCGCAGGCTGTTTTGGGAGATTTCTTTAGCTACTTTGTAATATTTTTTGATCGTCCTTTTGAGATTGGAGATTTTATTATTGTTGATGGAAAAATGATCGGCGCTGTTGAATACATTGGTATAAAGACTACGCGCATACGTGCCATCACCGGAGAACAGATTGTTTGCCCTAATAAAGATCTTACCAGTTCCAGGGTACATAATTATAAGAAAATGCTGCGGCGCAGAGTGGTATTTAGTGTCGGCGTTATCTATCAAACTACGTCAGAGCAGATGAAAAAAGTGCCCGGGATTATCAAGTCAATTATAGACGATACGGAGAACGCGACCTTCGACCGGAGCCATTTTTTCGCCTTCGGCGATTTCAGTATGAAATTCGAAACAGTTTATTATATCGAAAGCCCCGACTACACTATTTATATGGATGCGCAGCAAAAGATTTATCTGGAACTAATGCATGTTTTCGAAAAAGAAAATATTGAGTTTGCTTATCCTACGCAGACCTTGTTTGCGGCTAATTCTTTTGTGCAAAAGACAGAAGCAGATACAAGCGTAATAGAAGAACGGCAGGATGGGAAGCAGAGTGATTATGTTCACTAATTACATATCTTGTTTCTTTCTGAAAATAAAAATCACTTCAATTTATTGGTTTACTGAGTTTGAAAAATAAAGCACAATCTGAATAGATTATTTATTTGTACATTAGCCCTCTGTAACAATGGAAATGTGATAATAAAAAAAATCCTCAAACAATTATGAAACAGTCAACCATTGTAAAAGCAAGCTTTTTTATCAGCTACCTTTTTATTATTCTGGGCGCTTATATGCAGTTGCACCATTTCCAAAATGCCGGAACTTTTTTAATGATTGGCATCGCCTCAATATTTATTTTTATATCATCTGCAATTCGTGAAATAAGAACTTCGGTACGCATTGATAATTCTGAAAAGACCAGGTGGACATCTGGCTTAATATTATTTAGCCCGTTAGCCGGGCTGATTTATATTTTATTTGCAAGAAGAAGAATTGTGAATTCCTGAAATTTGATTGGTCTAATTGTTTACTTTCCTTTTTTGTCTTTGGTGAAATAGAAGACTTTCTTCCAAATAGAAACCCCGGTAAAAAAAACTTTATACCGGGGCTTCGTTAAAATTTATATACACTAATTAACTCAATCCTTTCAACGCTGCATTCATAGTCCTTACCGCATCTGCGCTTTTGTTGAATTTTTCCTGCTCTTCGTTATTCAGTTTAAAATCAATTATTTTTTCCCAACCGTTTTTTCCGATTACAACCGGCACGCCGATGCAAATATCTTTTTGTCCATATTCGCCGTCAAGCATAACAGAACAAGGGATTAATTTTTTTTCATCGCGCACAATCGCTTCCACCAAAGTAGCCGCCGCTGCTCCGGGCGCATACCATGCGCTGGTTCCTAATAATTTGGTAAGCGTTGCGCCACCAACCATTGTGTCCGCAGTTACTTTTTTCAAAGTTTCTTCGTCCAAATAATTGGAAACGGGTGTGCTGTTATAAGTGGCTAATCTTGTAAGAGGAATCATGGTCGTGTCTCCATGGCCACCGATAACTACTGCCTGTAAGTCTTGTGCAGACACATTCATAGCGGCTGATAAAAAATATTTAAACCTGGCGCTGTCTAAAATTCCTCCCATTCCGATGATCCTGTTTTTCGGAATTCCTGTTGATTTTAGAGCAAGGTAGGTCATGGTGTCCATCGGGTTACTGATGATCACGAATATAGCATCCGGAGAATGTTCTAATATTTTTGTGGCAACATCTTCTACAATATCGGCATTGATGCCAATCAATTCTTCGCGCGACATTCCGGGCTTACGTGGAATGCCTGACGTAATTACTACCACATTGCTGCCCTTGGTTTTAGCATAATCATTGGTGCTGCCTGTTATTTTGGTGTCGCTTCCCAAGAGGGTTTGGCTTTGCGCAAAATCCATTGCTTTTCCTTCGGTAATTCCTTCTTTGATGTCAAGCATTACTAATTCTTCACAAAGTTCTTTACGGGCAATGTTGTCGGCAGATGTAGCGCCAACTGCCCCGGCGCCTACTACGGTTACTTTCATGTTATTATTAAATTTATTTTTAAAAAAATAGAGTTACCATCCAAAGGTATTATATTATTATTTTACCGGTTGGGAAATAGGTAATTAGTGATCAGTAATGGGTAAGTAGGGCTTACAATTAGTCGAAAAGATTTAGGGTTAGCAGTAAACCAATAAATAACAAGCTTTTTTGTTTTAGCGAAACGATAATCCAAAATCCTAAAACTTTTATTCTACTCCTTCAGTGCTTTTACTAAATCATCTATTTGGATATCGCCACTGAAAGATTTTACATACTTGCCCTGTTTGTTATAAACAACTATGTCGGGATACATGCCTACGTGATAGTAAGGAAGAAAGAAATCTTTCTTGTCCCAGCCCATAGTGATTTGCGGGTATTCGGCGATTTTGTAATTGTGGTAGAATGACAGCATCTCAGAATAAGGAAGCCATGTCACCATTAAAATTTGCACGTTTTTAAACTGGTCAATATGCTTGGTAAGATCCCTGGTTTCGTTTTGGCAATGGCCACACTCCGGACTGAAAATCATCAGTAAAGTTGGCTTTCTATTTTTGAGATCATCATGAGTAAACACAGTGCTGTCCGGCGCTTTATAAAGAGTAAAGGCGGGTATGGTAGGATTCTTAATATAATCAGGAGTGTTAGTGCTTTTAGCATTCACCTGCGAAAATCCGGAGTAAGAAATAAAAAGGCACGAAAGAATAAATAACGTTTTTTTCATCTAATTTTTTTATTTTTTTTTAATGTACAGATGGAACTTAATGACGGCCTCTTGATTTTTCATACCCAAGAGTAATTGCATGCCATCATGTTCGGTTAATCAGTAATTTTTTATAAAACTAATTAAAAACAGTAATAATGAAAATGGATTGTGTTTTTTAAGAAGAAATTAGCAGTTAACAAACTCCTGTTAAAAAAGTTTTTTTTACCGGTTGGTGGTGACGCCAACCGCGGCGTCGCGCCGTGGGCGGTGTCCTCACCGCCCACATCCAAACAGTAAACAAACTTTTAATAGAGATTTTTAGTTCACCTAAAGAAAGAAAAAATTTTATCAAAAATGGTATTCGGAAACGGTTACAATTGGGCTAAAATCGTTTCAGGTTTTACATCGCCTTCAAAAGCTTTTTTGAAATGACCTTCTTTATCATAAATAAATAGGGAAGGAAGGTTTCGTACCCTGAAATAAACGGGAAAGAAAAATTTTGTATCTCTTCCCATGGTCATTTGTGGATAATTTGCAATTTTAAAAACGTGGTAAAACGCCATCATTTCATCATAAGGCAAATAAGTAATCATCACAAACTGCGTGTTTTTAAATTTCTTTATATTCTGGGTAAGCATTTTAGCTTCATTCTGACAGTGGC
>JBDTHD010000310.1:0-2547 GCA_039937075.1 Ginsengibacter sp.
TTGTAAAAAAGAGTAGGAATGAAAATACTAATTTTACCATAGTTACTATTTTAAGATGGGTTTATAAAGTACAGTAGATAAAATTATAGAAATGGTTGGGAGATGTTGGTGTTAAAAGGGTAGATAACTAAAGATTAACACATGCAAGTATAGATAGATGTTTTAGAACATAGTAAAACAACAAATAGTATTGATTTTTATTTTGACAAAGAAGAACGAAATAATATTATAAGGTTTTACAAAATCATTTATAAAAATCAAAAAACTTAATCGAAAAAGATTGCTTTGTAGCAATAATTTAAAAACGCATTCTGATAAAAGGCGCTGCCTGATTTTTTATTATTTTGCTGTTTGTAAACTGTCAGATGGATAGCTATTTTCGATCTTCTTTTCCGAAGCCTACTTTACTTCTTCATTAAGAATATCATTTGTAAGAATGTAATAAAAGCTGCCAGCTATCATACATGTAACAGGAATTAAAATTCCATTTTTAAACCTAAACCAAACCCGACTGAATTCGGAAAAGAATTTACGGGAACATTAGAATTTATAGAGTTTAAAGCAAATCGTATTGTAGGAGAAAAAGAAAGAAACCATTTTTTATAAAAATTATAATCTACTCCAATGCCGGCTAAACCACTAAAATAAGATTGTTTTAATCCATGTATTTTATTTGTCGTTTCCGTTTCATTATCGTTACCGCTTTTCAATTCGGTTGTTATTCTCCCACTGGTCAAAAAATTAGCCCTAATGCCTCCCCGTATATTTAAAGTAAATTTTCCTTTATATAAATTATATTTTACAGACAACGGAATTCCTATATATTGTAAAGTATGAGTAGTAGATTTTGAAAAAATACTATCGCCAATATCAGGATTATTGCTGAAAGAGGGCAATACATAAGCATCTCCCAAAGGCGTGCTCAGCTTATATTTGATGCCTCCCGTATTATCAGGCTGCGCATACAGTGTTTTAGGTTCCAGATCAAAGTTTGACGTCGCCAGTGTAACGCCCGATTGTAAGCCCCAATGTTTGCTGATCATGTAATCAATCAAAACGCCAAAAGTTGATGAATAATTTTCAGTTTCCGATTTTTTAAAATCGGTGGTATTTGAATTTCTCTGATCATTATCTTCATAATGATAAAAGGTGATATCAGGTGAATAGAATGCAGTTATGGCAAAACGAGATTGGTTCGTTGATTTTATGGAAGGGTTCCGAATTAGCGTTTTCCCAATTTGTGCTAATGGATTTATTTGGGCTAATGCAATATTCTGCAACGATTCTTTTGTTGCGAATTTACCAACTTTATTTTTTTCTGCGTTTCCAACATTTTTTGAATTTAATGTTTCAATTGCAGGCAAATTATTGCCAAACTGAATACCAGATGGGTTTACAGAATCCGGCTGTTTATCTTCAATTTGCTTACGCGTTTTAGTTTCTACAACTTCATTCTGATTTTTTTTAATCCATTTACCTCTTTTCAGAACAAGAGATTTTGAATCATCCTGCAAACGAGATTCATTTGGATTAATAAATTTTGATTTATTTTTTTTGATGGAAGTATTTGAAAGATTTTTTGAAGTTAATGAATTCAAAAACTTTTTTGGATCTATATTCTCATCTTTAAAAATATTTTTATCGATAGCTTTATGGCTGGGTTTTATAATTTGGTTCCGATTATTAGGTTTGTCAAAAGCTAAAGAATCAACCTGTTTTTGTAAAATGGTTGTACCGGTTTGCGGGGTTAATGGTTTGTATTTTGTTTTGTTTTCATTATTAATAGATGAAATACTATTATTGGGTTTCACAACATTTTTGTCCCGATTTTTCCATACATAAATACTTAATCCTGTTACAAGTAATAGCAACAGTAAAGCAACTTTTTTAAGCAATTCATATTTTCTTTTTATGCTTACAACGTTTTCTTTATCCAGGCTTTTCTCAATGCCATCCCATGCTTTTTGAGATGGAGTATCTTCGTTATCCTCCAATCCTTTTTTAAATAAATCTTCAATGCTATGTAAATTTTTATCCATTCGATAAATTTTGTTTGGCAATTTTCATACTATTAATAACGGCTTTTTGCAAAATTATTTTAGAGTCATGGAAGTTCGATTTTGAAGTACCCTCTGATACGCCCAGTGCTTTTGCAATTTCCCGGTGTTTCAACCCTTCGAAAACGTAAAGATTAAAAACCATTCTGTACGTCGGAGGCAATGCCTGCACCATTTTCAGTAATTCCTTTTTGCCCAGCAGGCTTATTACATCTTCGTTATCTACCTCTTCAATCCCCGAAAAATTCTCAACATCATTTAATACTAACTGCATTTTTGATTTTGCCCTGTAATTGGCAATGGCAGAAAACACTATTATTTTTCTTATCCATCCTTCAAAAGAACCCGCAAATTTGAAAGAAGGTAACGATTTAAAAACCTGCACAAATCCATCCTGAAGAATATCTTCCGCTTCTTCCCTGCTCCTGGAATACCTCATACACACTCCAAACATTTTTGGGGCAAACTGCTCATACAGCCTTGATTGGGA
>JBDTHD010000311.1:0-1514 GCA_039937075.1 Ginsengibacter sp.
CCATTTTACGAAGGATTTCCTGCCTGCGTTTTACAAATTTCAATTTGCCCAGCAATTCGCTTTTGCCTGCCGAGGTAGGTAAAAAAGGATGAAAAGGCAATTGAAACAAACTATGTAAAGTAACTCCGCCCGCATTGATAGCGGCAACGCCAGTCGGTGCTGCAACAATAATATTTTTGGAACAATTTTCTTTCAGATATTTCAGAAAAGTGGTTTTGCCTGTTCCGGCCTTCCCGGTCAAAAAAATGTTCTCACTCGTTTCGGTTACAAAGCGATAAGCAAGGTCAAAAATTTCGTTGCGTTCTATTGAATTCATTTCACAAATATTTTTTAGCCACTGATTATACAGATTTTCACGGATTATTTAAAATAAAATTAGCCACAGATTACACGGGTTAGCACGACTTATTTAAAAGTTTAAAAATATCACAATCTAAAAAACAAATCCGTGAAAATCTGTGTAATCCGTGGCAATCTCTTAAAAAATTAATCGTTGATGTTCTAAAGATTTTCTTCCAAAGTTAATAATCAATCCAAGCTTGCATCCTGATGCTTCTAAATAATTTAAAGTTTGTGAAACACACGCATCATTTATTGCGGCTTCAATAGCTTTTATTTCTACAATTATATCATTAAAAAATACAAAATCTGCAAAAAAGGAATGTTTCAATATAAATTGTTTGTACTCAATTTTAAATTCTTTCTCTCTTTCCAGTTGAATATTTTTCAAATTAGCCTCATAAACTATTGCATCCTTATAGACAATTTCAGTGAAACCGCACCCAAGTATTCTATGAACTTCCATACATAATCCAATGATAGTATACGTTTTATTCAAATAAAAGTTCCATGTTATTAAAATTTAAGAATTAAAAATAGCCACGGATTACACGGATTTGCACGGACTGGATGATTGCTTTAATTGAACTCTACGAAGATTTTTACAATTCACTCAATAGTAAACAAACAATCAATGAAGAATCCAATTTTCCTTTTTAAAATAAAAAATCGGTGCAATCCGTGTAATCCGTGGCTAAAAACCTAAGCCGAAGGCTTACCCCCAATCAACAATAATTCGTTGACATGAATTTCAGTGGTGTATCTTTTGTTGCCATCTTTATCCGTGTAATTATTATTCATCAGTTTCCCCTCGATGGCTACTTCACTTCCTTTTGATAAATATTTTTCCACCACATCGGCAACCTTTCCCCAGGCAATTAAATTGTGCCATTGTGTTTCTACTACCTTTTCGCCTTTGGCGTTGTAATAAGTTTCGTTGGTAGCGATGGAAAACTTTGCCAGCTTTCTGCCTTTTTCTGTGTTCTTAATTTCAGGAGCATTTCCTAAATTGCCAATCAATTGAACTTTGTTTTTTAATGCATTCATAACTTTACGTTTTGCGCCCATTTTTTTAATGGACTGATTTTAAAATTGTTTTTATTTCAGTTGATAAATTTTATTTTGTTTCATCAACACAGCAAAGATGCTATGGCGCAAAAGCCTTATTCGGTTTT
>JBDTHD010000312.1:0-3947 GCA_039937075.1 Ginsengibacter sp.
CCGGAGCGCCTTATGCCAATCAAACTGACAATTATATCCAGACTCATTACCAGCTTTTTTATAATCATAAAATCAATTCGTTATTCAGTTATAACATTGCGGCTTTTCTCTCAAGGGGAAAAGGGTATTATGAAAATTATGAAGCCGGCGACTCTCTCGGAGCCTATAATCTTCCAAAGATTATTAATGGAATTGACACGATTGCCACAACAGATTTAGTGAAAAGACTTTGGCTGAATAATTATTTTTATGGATCTATTTTTTCACTACAATACCATAAAAATAAAACGCATTTTACTTTTGGTGGTGGCGTAAACGAATATGACGGAAAGCATTATGATATTGTAACCTGGGCTCAGCAGGGATTTCCAAAGAATTACACTTATTTTAATGCACCTGCCACCAAAAAGGATTTGAATTTGTATGCCAAACTCATGCAATCTTTTGGTGCTGGTTTTACAGGATTTTTAGATTTGCAGGGACATTTTATTAATTATAAGATTAATGGATTTGAAGATCATCCGGATATGTTGGTTGACAAAAATTATTCTTTTTTTAATCCAAAAGTTGGAGTTTCTTTTAATAAAAAGGATTACCAGGTGTATCTGTCTTTTGCGGTAGCAAACAAAGAGCCTAACCGTGATGATTTTGAAGCGGGTGTAAATCAAATTCCTAAACCCGAAACCTTGTATGATGCAGAATTAGGCATTGAAAAGAAAGATAAAATTTTTAATTACGGCGCTACTTTTTATTATATGAATTATCGGAATCAATTGGTAAGTACCGGAAAAATTAATGATGTTGGTGCATACACAAGAACCAACGCACCACAAAGTTACCGCGCTGGTATTGAGTTACAAGGCGGTGCTGTATTGTCTGATTGGTTCAACATCTCCGGAAATATTTCTTTCAGCAGAAATAAAATAAAAGATTTTACAGAATACATTGATGATTACGACAACGGAAAGCAAACTGAAAATCAGTATCGCAATACAGATATTTCTTTTTCTCCGGATCTGGTTAGTTTTGCGGGATTGAACCTTCTTCCTATAAAAAATGGCGAAATTAATTTTCAGTCAAAATATGTTGGGAGGCAATTTTTGGATAATACCTCTCACGTAAGCAGAAGCATTAATCCCTACTTTGTTGAGAATGTAAAATTCTCGTATTCACTTTTGAAAAAAGTCTTCAAAGAAGTTGATTTTATTTTCCAGGTAAATAATGTGTTTAATAATTTGTATGAGTCAAACGGCTACACATACAATTACATTTCTGATGGTCGTTTGGATGTAGAAAATTATTATTTTCCGATGGCAGGAATTAATTTTATGGCGGCGATAAATATTAAGTTGTAGGGTTGATATTAAGATTTAGGTCGATTAGAAAATTTGCATAGTTTAGAGGTTTGAGAAAGATTATATTTCCGTAGTAAACGAACAAATAGGATAGGTTTTTATTTCAGATTATCTCTGTTTGATTTTTGAAAGATTTTTTGCGTTTAAAGAAGAGAAGCGGAAGTAAATCCAGTCGCTAATTCCATAATTTATCTAAACTAAAAAAGCATAATTTTGAAATATGCATAATGAAAACGATATCATGCAACTTATCAAATCTTCTGTACATAAGACAGAACCTGAAGCTACCGTTATATTATTCGGTTCTTATGCAAGGGGAGATTATAAAAACGATTCGGACATCGATCTTCTTATTCTTCTTGATAAAGAAAAAATTACTCATGCTGATGCTAAAAGAGTAGCGTATCCGCTATATGACATTGAATTTGAAACGGGCAAAATTATCAGCCCTTTAATACTTTCAAAAGAAAAATGGGAAACCAAACATAAAATCACGCCCTTTTATAAAAACATTTTAAAAGAGGGAGTGATTTTATGACTTCAGATGAACGAAATGAATTGGTTAGATATAGAATAAATAAAGCCAAAGAGACTTTTAGTGAAATAGATTTACTTATTGAGAACAGACTTTGGAATACGGCAATAAACAGATTATATTATGCATGCTATTACGCCGTAATAGCCTTACTTATTGATAGAAAAATTGAAACTCTTACACATACAGGTACAAGACAAATGTTTGGGCTTCATTTTATAAAAAATGGATTAATCGAAAAAGATATTGGAAAATTTTATTCAAGAATTTTTGATTTGAGACAGACCGGTGACTACGATGATTTTATTGATTTTTCTAAGGATCAGGTCATGGAGCTTTTAGAGCCCGCTGAAAAATTAATCAGGCACATTGAATCTATGTTAGAGACTTAGTCGAATAAAATAATTTCTGATTAGATTAAAAAATTTGAGGAAAATTTTCTCACCTTTTGCCTTTCAACATTGGAACAAATGAAAAGTCTGAAAAAGTTTCTTCGTCCAAAGATCCGTCTTCATTTTTGGTGATTCGCATCATTTTTTGCTTTTCGTTTTCATCAACCGGAATTACCATTTTGCCGCCTGTTTTTAATTGGTCAATTAATTTTGGGGGAATAAATGGTGCGGCTGCTGTTATGATTATTTTGTCAAACGGACCGTAAGTCGGAAGTCCTTCAAAACCATCTCCATAAAAAAATTTAATGGTGGGATAACGTCGCTTAAAAAAAAAATCTTTGGTGGTTTCGAATAATTTTCTTTGTCTTTCAATAGTAAAAACTGAGGCGCCCATTTCCGACAAAACTATTGCCTGGTAAGCACTTCCTGTTCCTATTTCCAAAATTTTTTCATGTGGCGAAACCTGTAGAAGTTGAGTTTGAAACGCAACAGTGTAAGGCTGTGAAATCGTTTGTTCTTCACCGATAGGAAACGCGCGATCCTGGTAAGCGATATGTTCCAAAGCGGTATCCATAAAAAAATGACGCGGAATATTCATCATTGCATTCAGCACATTTTCATCTGTAATTCCTTTATTACGAATTGAATCAATTAATTTTTTTCTTAGTCCTTTGTGCCTATAAGTGTCTTCAAAATTTCGCATGGATGCAATTTAAAAAAATTGTGTTGATGAATTTAAAAGAATAAAAAGGGATTTGAATATTTATAGTAAACGGAGAAATAAAAGGAATTTTTATTTTCTATTTTTGTAGTAAACCAATTTATAAAGCGGATTTTTATTTTGCTAAGTAAAATGACAAAACCTGCTACAAGAGCAGGTTTTGTTTTGTGCGGAAGAGGAGATTCGAACTCCCAAGCCCTTTCGGGCACTACCACCTCAAAGTAGCGCGTCTACCAATTTCGCCACCTCCGCTGGAATTTTGATATGGTTGCAAATTTAATAAAACAGTCTAATTAAAACCTAGTTATTCAAAACAATTCTAAAGGTTGTGCCTTTTCCAATTTCTGAAGATTTTACAAACAATTGCCCGCTGTGATACTTTTCAATAATTCTTTTTGCCAGTGAAAGTCCAAGTCCCCAACCTCTTTTTTTGGTGGTAAAGCCGGGTTTAAAAACTTTGCTGATGTTTTGTTTGCTAATGCCTTTACCGCTATCGCTTACATCCACAATCACCTTTGATGGAAGATTTTTTATTTTTATTCTAATAGTTCCTTTTCCGTTTATCGCGTCTAAAGCATTTTTTAAAAGATTTTCTATCACCCAATCAAAAAGCGGTTCTGAAATTTTAGCAATCACTTTTTCTTCAGGCCTTTCTAAAATAAAGCTCACTTTTTCAGTTGACCTTCGTTTGATGTAAGAGATCATTTTTTCAACCTGCTGAATAATATCTGACTCTTCTAATTGAGGCGAGCTTCCGATTTTCCCGAACCGGTCGCTTATTAATTTTAAACGATTTACATCTTTTTCCATTTCAGTGGAAATCGTTGAGTTTTCTTCTTGTTCTTTCAGCATTTCTACCCAGCCTTGTAAAGAGGAAATTGGAGTGCCCAACTGGTGCGCGGTTTCCTTTGCCATGCCCGCCCATACCTGGTTTTGAGTTGATT
>JBDTHD010000313.1:0-8251 GCA_039937075.1 Ginsengibacter sp.
GTCGGGCCGGCGTTTATCGATGTTTCAAAGCGTTATCAAAAAAATTCACAGGCAACTGCGACCCTTGCGGAAAAAATAATTCATGGTGGAAGCGGGAATTGGGGCGACGTGCCGATGGCAGCGCATCCCAATTTAAAAGAAAGCGATGCAAAGCAAATTGTTTCATGGATTTTATCGCTTGCAAATGAAAATAAAAAAATAAAATCTTTACCGGAAAGCGGCTCCGTAAATGCTACGATGAACAAACCTGTAAAAGATAATGGGATTCTTAATTTATATGCGGCGTATACAGACAAAGGCGGCAACAATGTGAAACCGCTAATGGGAAGCAATTCAGTATTTTTAAGAAACAGTAAAATGACTTTTGAGGGAGTAAAAAATATGAAGTCATTCAGTAAAGTGAACTACAACGGAATGAACATTTTGGTAATTCCGCAAAACACAGGCTGGTTCAGTACTGATAGCATCGACCTTTCCGGAATCTCCCGCGCTTCAGTAAATTTGGGCTGGCAAAAACCGCCGGTTTCAGGATATACTTTTGAAGTACATCTTGATTCTCCAACAGGAGAAAAAATTGGCGAGTTTACTTTTGCAGGAGAAAAAGGAAACGCGGATGAAAAAGCAAAACCACAATTTGCTGCGCTTACTTCCGCTATAAAACCAATTTCCGATGGAAAAATGCATGATATTTATATTGTGAGTACTACAAAAGATCCATCCATAGCCGGAACTGCAGGATTAGTTTCTTTACAATTCTTTTTAAAATAAAAAAAGGGAAAGCCACGGCGGCCGTGGCTTTCCCTTTTCCATAAAATCTCGTAGGAATAAATAAGTCATGCTAACTTGCAAACTGAATACAGTAAAGCAACAATCCCGATAGCTATCGGGATAGGAATTCTTATTTTAAATTTCAATACCGTGCAAACCAAATTACCCGTGAAAATCTTATTTATTTTTATGCTGTTTATCAGCGCTGTGGCTCAAAGCCAGTCGCTTTCAGGAAAAATAATCAATGAAAATTCCAGCCCTGTTTCAAATGCAAATATTCATTTACTTAATACCAATTTTGGAACGGCCACAGATGCGCAGGGAAATTACCAATTTTCCAATCTGCCAAACGGAAAATATACAATGATTATTTCGGCTATTGGGTATGCTGAAATCGATAAAGAAATTAACATCAATCAATCGAATGCCATTATAAACGTTCAGCTTCATAATTCCATGGTGCAGTTGGATGCGGTAGTAGTTACTGCAGAAAAAAAAGAAGAGCTTCTTCAAAAAACACCAGTGAGCATTACCGCGCTTTCGTCGAAACAAGTGCAGGATTACCAGTTGTGGAACAGCAAAGATTTAACTGCCGTTTCTCCCAATTTATTTTCAAATAATTCCGGAGATGAGCGCAATGTAACTTCGATTCGGGGAATCGTTACCACTTCTTACGATCCTGCCGTAGCCACTTACATTGACGGCGTAAACCAGTTTAGCCTCGATACTTATATCGCCACGCTTTTTGACATTGATCGCATAGAAATTTTACGAGGTCCTCAAGGAACTTTGTATGGAAGAAATGCAATGGGCGGCGTAATTAATATCATCACTAAAAAACCAACAAACACGACGGAAGGCTTTGCAGAAGCCAGTTTGGGGAATTATAACCTGCAACGATATAGCGCAGGAATAAGCACCCCAGTTATTAAAAACAAATTATTTTTTGGTGCAGCCGCAATGTTTGACAAACGAGATGGTTATTATAAAAACGATTTTAATAATTCATCTTTTGATAAACAAAATGGAATTACCGGCAATTATTATTTAAAATTTCTTCCTACCGAAAGATGGGATTTTACATTAAACGTAAAACATCAAAATAACCAAAATGATGGCGCTTTTCCTATGGTAAATGGAGTGGATGCGGCGTTCAAAAATCCTTTTAAACTTAGCCAAAATGCTACGGCAACTATGTTTGATAATACATTAGATGCATCATTGAATATAAAACATTCCGGCTCATCTGTAAACTTTACTTCCATCTCTGCATGGCAACAAAATCACCGGTATTATAATGCACCGCTCGACGGAGATTTTTCTGCCGCCGATGCAGTAAGCATTATTAATAATTATGGAGGCAAATGGAATAAAGTAAAAGTATTTACACAGGAATTTCGTTTCAGTTCCGCTGCCAGCAAGAGTGCGCGTGTAAAATGGACTGCAGGAACTTATTTCTTTCACCAGGATAATCCTACCAAGCAAGCAACGCATTTTGGAAAAGATGCCGCGTTAGTAGGCGCACCCGATATTAATTTTTCAACCATTAGCAGCACTACCGCAAACAATACAGGAATTGCATTTTATGGCCAGGCAAATTATACAGTTTTACCAAGGCTAAATTTAATTGCAGGCATCAGGTATGATTATCAAAACAGTAAATTAAACGTGGAAGGCGAATATCAAAAAGACGGTCAACCTTCAATGGTAACACAGCCGGATACGGCTGGTACAGCCAACTTCAGTGCGTTTTCACCGAAGCTTGGTTTTAATTATGAAGCAGGATCTAACAGCGATGTTTATATCACGTACAGCCGCGGATTCAGAACCGGGGGATTGACTCAATTATCCTCCGATCCTTCGCAGCCGCCGCTTTATCCTTACAAGCCAGAGTACAGCAATAATTTTGAAGCAGGGATAAAAAATACTTTTTTAAATAACCGGCTTCAATTAAATGCCGCCGTTTTTTATACAACTGTTACCAACGCGCAGGTTCCAACGCTTGTTTTGCCGGAGGCGATCACCATTACAAAAAATACGGGAAAACTTGTTAGCAAAGGCGCAGAATTAGAAGTAGCTGCAGCTGTTGCAAAAGGGTTGGAAGTGGATTATAATTTTGGGTATACAAACGCAAAATATACTTCATTAAAAGTGGCGCAAAATGGCGAAACTGTTGACCTTGATGGAAACAAACAAACTTTTACTCCTGATGTAACTTCTTTGCTGGCCGCACAATACAGCTATGATTTGAAACCAAAGCAATCGCTAAAATTGGTAGGCCGCGTTGAATGGCAATATTTGGGAACAGAATATTTTGACCTTGCCAATACGATAAAACAATCGCCCTACAGTCTTGTTAATACCCGGCTTGGTATTTCTGCCAGGCATGTTGATTTTTATTTATGGAGCCGCAATACGGCCAATCAAAAATACATTGCGTATGCGTATGATTTTGGCGCGGTTCATTTAGGCGATCCGGCTACTTATGGTGCTACTTTAAAAGTGAAATTATAGAATGTTCTTTTTAATACTTTTACAGTAAACAAAGAATTACTGTATATTTTTATTTTTAATCAACCGTAAAAACATGGAACTCTACGGACAAAAAAGCAAAAGCATCCCGCAAAAAGTAATTATTCATCTGCTTGAAATTACATTTATTTATTTTTCTTATAAAATACTTTTTGGCTCAACAGGAAATTTTATTAGCGACAAATTGGGAATTCAAAATGCAGTATCAGGAACCGCCAGAAGGAAAGTGATTTTCGCTTTTACTATTATTGTTTTTTTAAGAATCGCTTTTATGATGCTTTTTTTGTTGAAAAGAAAAATTCCCTGGGAAGAAAGCGTAAGTGTGCCATTTGCTTTCGCACTTTATTATGTAGGTTTTGCCTTATTTGTTTTGCCCATCGGAAAGCCAATAGATGGCATAGATTACTGCGGCATTATTCTATTTCTCGTTGGAAGCATTTTAAATACGGGTGGAGAAATTTTAAGAGATTGCTGGAAAAAAGATCCCGCCAACAAGGGAAAGCTTTACACGAAAGGATTCTTTAAATATTCAATTCACATCAATTATTTTGGAGATTTTCTTTGGGTAACTGCGTATGCAATTGTTACGCGAAATTGGTATTCTATTTCAATTCCGATTTTTCTTTTCTGCTTTTTTGTTTTTTACAACATCCCCAAACTGGATCAATATCTTCATCAAAAGTATGGAAGCAGTTTTGAGGATTATGCGAAGCGCACCAAAAAATTTATCCCTTTCATTTACTGAACCAAGCGATTAAATAACAGTAAACAAACAAAAAGACCAAATTCCTGTTTTTATAAAATTCATAACGGTGATGAATAAACGCAGGTGTAATTACTATTGGAAATCAATGTTCTAAATTTTATCTTTCAAATCTTTTGTTCAAATAATTTTTCAGGAAAAATATTTGAATTAATATCATTAATGTAGCAGCTAGAAGAACATTCGCTGTCATCGTAGAGATTTGAAATTCAGGAAAAGATTTGAGCATTTTTTCAAAATTAAAAAATGTAACATTGAAATAGCCTTTTGCAGATGCGCTTTGAGGATTATCCATGATTATAAAAGCAAATAAAAAAACAATACTTCCCATAATAATAAGCCACGCCCATTTTGAAATAACAGGTTTATAAACGAATGATTTTCTTTTTTCAACGGCCTTAACGCCCGACATTACATTTGAAGTAAAATCAATAGAAGGGCTTGCCAGCGTGGCTTCTGCCATGAGATTTTCAACCAGCTTTTCGAGATTTTTATCTTCTTTATTTTTCATACTGATCTATTATTTCCGGTTCCAATTTTGTTTTCAAAATACCAGCCAACTTCTTTCTGCTTCTGAATAATTTTATTTTCGCATTGTTTTCATTGATACCCATAATTACCGAAATATCTTTTAAAGAATTTTCATCGAAATAATACAGGGTCAATAAAAAGCTTTCTTCAGGAGGCAACAAATTTAAACAGTTTTGTATCATTTGTTTTCGCTCATTTTCTTCAATGGTGTCTAATACATTCATTAGAGATTTTACTTCCAGTTCTGTAACATCATTAATGCTAACAATTGCTCTCTTTCTTTTTGCAACTTCAAACTGTCCAAACAATTGTTATAAGTTATTTTATAAATCCACGTCGAAAATTTCGAATCTCCCTTAAACCTGTTGAGCGATTTATAAACTTTAATAAAAGTGTCCTGTGCTGCTTCTTCAGCCTCCTCCCTGTTTTGAAGCATTTTCAAAGATAAAGAAAACACCATGTTTTTATAACGATCAACCAATGTAGCAAACGCATTCGTATCGCCATCAATAACCGAATTGATATAATGTTGATCGCTTACTTTATCCATTGATAATAAATTGGACGATTACAAAAGCTTTTAGGTTACAAAAGAAATTTTTTTTAAACACGTAACCAATTTTATGAACAAGCCGTCATAACTTCTGAAAACATTAAAATTAATAATTTAAAAAATCGTTATGAACAATCTTATTCCAATCAGCCTTTTTTTAGTCATATTCGGGATCTTCTACCTTTTTTTATCTACCCGCAATAAAGAGCGGCTTGCGCTAATCGAAAAAGGAGCCGATGCCGGTATATTTATGAAAGGGAAAAGCGATTCCGGCGTTGGTAAAATAATCATTTTAAATTTAGCGCTACTTCTGATGGGCATCGGCCTTGGCGTTTTTATCGCTTTGATATTATCTACTTACACCTCTTTACATGACGGTGCTATTTATCCGGCAACTATTTTTATAATGGCTGGCCTCGGTTTATTCATCGGCTTTTATATGACCAAGAAAATTGAGAAAGAGTAATTAGAACAGCGCTGCCGGACCTTTTCGATTGTAAATTCTTATCTGGGTTTTACGAACAATTGGATTTGCCGGAAGAAAAAAAGAATTGATCCAATGGAAGAATCCGGCTAAGCTTTTTAAAATTAATGTTTCAAAACTGTAAAATATATTGAATAGAAAAAGAAGCTTGCACTATTTTTGAATAGATGACTAAAGTTTTCCTGATACTATCTCTTTTTATTATTACGTCTTGCAATAATCATACAGGTAAAGATTCAAAAAATAAATTCGAAAACTCCTATACAATCAAAGGAAATATTGATGGTAGAGACACTGGATGGGTTTTTCTGTGTAGGAAGGATACTACCGGCCTAACTTCGCTTATAATATTGGATTCAGCAAGAGTGTCGAAATCTCATTTTTATTTTAATGGCAAATTGGCAAGGCCGCTAATAGGAAAAATAATGATTAAAAGCATTAAAGGTTATTATTCTTATACGTCTTACTTCGCCCTGGATAATGGCATAACGGTTGCTCACCTTTATAATGATTCAATGGCTAATTCTGTTATTACAGGAACACCAATGCAGGAAAGCCTGAATACTTTCAATAAAAAATTATATGACCTGGAAATTTCCTTTGATTACAATTTTGCTTTAAACAGGAAAGGAATTATATCTAATGACAGTTTAAATAAATTGCAAGCTGCGTTTTACCGTGATAAAAATGATTTGATCCTTAAACAAATAAAGTCAAATCCTTCGTCTATCACATCTGCTTTTGTTGCCCGGCTTGTGCTGCCAGACCAGCCTGAATTATCAACACTGGATGCAATTTGTAGTGCATTGGGCAATGCAAACAATTATTATGCAAGGCAGCTCTTTGAAGTATTGGCAGCAAAAAAGCAATCCCGCCCAGGTATGCAGGCTCCGTCATTTTCTTTCACCGATATTAAAAACAGGACTTTTACTAACCATTCTTTCAAAGGGCAATATTTGTTTTTTGATTTTTGGGCAAGCTGGTGTGCACCATGCAGAGAGGAAAACCCAGGCCTCGTGAAGTTGTATGATACCTTTAAAAATAAAGGTGTTGAATTTGTCAGTATTTCCATCGATATGGATAAAAAAAATTGGGAAACTGCAATTAAGAAAGATAAGCTGACGTGGTTACAGGCTTGCGATCTAGAAGGATCGCAAAGCAAAATATTCAATGAATTTGGACTTACAGATATTCCCACTAATTTTTTAATTGATAAAGAAGGGAAAATCGTAGCCAGGGATGTGAGTGTAGGAAAACTTAAAAAAATATTAAGTGAAAAATCAGGTGATTGAAAAGAACCTAAAAGCTAATTATTAGGAATAAAAATCTCATTAATTAATTTATTTACTCTAGACCTTAAAATATTCATATTCCTGTAAATCAGGAAGGCCATGCTATTTACGACTCCAGTTTTATTGTCTTTTCCATTCTGCACGCCTCATAAATAGGGTCAATTATGTTGCTTTTATATTGGAGCCGGCCCCACGAAATGAACACCATGATTCGTATAATTTCGTTTTTGACAGTGAAATCCTCATCTTATTTTTCTTTTTTTTAGCAATTTTAAGAAAGACCTCCTAACAGGCAATTTAAATGATCATATTACGTTGATAATAATATCTGGCGTTGATGACGAAGTGAAAATTGCTGGTGATTATCCAGATAGTCAAATCCAATATTATTATGATTTCCAAAGCAAAAAAAACAAAAAAGGAGAAAACAACTCTCTTATTTGTAAACGCCAATCAAAAGGCTTTTAAACCAATTCAGGTTTCAAATGGTTTGATTTTACATTGGAAAAAGTACATCGCGTTAATGGTCGTCACATTTCTATCGCTGGTTCTGGCAATTGTCTATCTTATTTCCCTTCAAAGCCACCAGCTTTTTAACCAAATGGCTCTTGTGAAAAAACTGAGAAATATGCACACCGTGATTTCAACGGTTGACACTGCTTCGCTAAGGAAAAAATTTACAAAAATTGATACTGAATTACGAAGCATAAATGGCTATTTAAAAGCGCGTGGCATCAAGCCTGTAGTTAACCAGGCGGAGGGAGGAGAAGCCGACGATGATATAATTTCAAGTGACGAAATAAGTGATTTTTATATAAAATATATTGACCAGATTGGCTACGAAATTTCGCACACGCCATTAGGCATGCCTTTCAACGGCAGAATAACTTCTACTTTTGGGCACCGGGAAAATCCTTTTGGAGGAGAAAATGTAGAAACGCACAAAGGGCTTGACATCGCCGGGCCATTGGGTTCCCCAGTCAGAGCGATGGCAGAAGGAAAAGTTGAATTTGCCGGTCTTCGCGGAGGATTCGGAAATTGTCTTATGCTGAAACATGCCAATGGAATTGAAACGCTCTATGGACATTTATCAAAAATATTAGTGAAGATGGGCGATAATATTCAAATTGGACAAACCATCGGAAAAATTGGCTCAACAGGCCGTTCTACAGGGCCTCACCTTCATTATGAAATTCATAGAAACGGACAAAAAATAAATCCCCAATCATTCTTAACCCTCAATTAATTATGTTTAAAAAAAACAAAGACCAACAGCCATTAGAAATTAACCAGCAGGAAATTTCTACCATCATCGGAGAAGGATATAC
>JBDTHD010000314.1:0-9142 GCA_039937075.1 Ginsengibacter sp.
TCCAAATTATTTCCACAACTTTGCAGGCATTAATAAATATTCAATACCTCAAATATAAAATGGGCCTTTTTAATTTTTTCACACAGGAGATTGCGATAGATTTAGGAACTGCAAATACGCTTATAATACATAATGATGTGGTAGTCGTAAATGAACCTTCTATTGTTGCTTTAGACCGCAACAATCCAAAAAACATATTGGCAGTGGGTAAAAAAGCGTTGATGATGCACGAAAAAACCCATGAAAGTATACGTACCGTTCGCCCTTTGAAAGATGGTGTGATTGCAGATTTTAATGCCGCGGAACTGATGATCCGCGAGATGATCAAAAAAATATATCCGAAAAAGCCATTATTTCCACCAAGCTGGAGAATGATGATTTGCATTCCAAGCAGCATTACAGAAGTAGAAAAAAGAGCCGTTAGAGATAGTGCAGAACAAGCGGGAGCTAAAGAAGTTTATCTTTTACATGAGCCAATGGCAGCGGCCCTGGGAATTGGAATTGACGTAGAAGAACCGGTAGGAAATATGATTATCGATATTGGCGGCGGAACTACCGGAATTACGGTAATTGCTTTGGCCGGAATTGTTTGCGATCAATCCATTCGGGTAGCCGGTGATGAATTTACCGCAGATATTATGGAAGCTTTGCGTCGTTATCATAGTTTATTAATTGGCGAGCGTACGGCTGAGCAAATTAAAATTCAGATTGGCGCAGCCATGAAAGATATTGACAATCCTCCGGATGATATGCCCGTTAACGGGCGCGACTTGGTTACCGGAATTCCAAAGCAGATAATGGTAAGCTACCAGGAAATTGCAGAAGCTTTGGATAAATCAATTTTCAAAATCGAAGAAGGAATTTTGAAAGCTTTGGAAACTACTCCGCCAGAACTTGCTTCAGATATTTATAGAAGAGGACTGTATTTAACCGGTGGTGGAGCTTTACTTCGCGGCCTCGATAAAAGACTGGCTGCAAAAATTAAATTGCCTGTTCACATTGCCGACGATCCTTTAAAAAGTGTAGTTCGTGGTACTGGCCTCGCTTTAAAACATTATGATCGTTATCCATTTGTGATGAGATAGTCGGAACGGTGAATAGTGAAGGGTGAATTGGGTATAATCAGTGGCCGGTTGGTTAAATGGTGAATCAACATTTTTGAAATAACGCGCTCCATAATTCTTTTTTTTAAGACTAATTTTGCCGGAATAATTATTTTCAACTTGTATTTAAATTGCTGTTTCTTTATGCAGCCCGGATGAACCCATGCGAAATATTTTTCTTTTTATCCGCATTTATTTTACATTTATTTTCTTCTTATTTCTGATGGGAATATCCTTTTTTATGCTCTTCAGTTATAACCATTATCACCATGCCGCGTATTCTGAAGTGGCCAATGAAGTAACCGGCAGCATCAGTAAAAGAATAAATAGTGTAGAATATTATTTTCAGTTAAAAAGAACAAATGACTCGTTAGTAAAGGAAAATGAAACTTTATATAATAAACTACGGCAAGATTATGAAATCCCGGATACGGTAAATAAAATTGCCATTGACACGCTAAATGTTGATTCAACGCAGACGGAAAGAAAATACCTGTACATGCAGGCAAAAGTGATTCATAATTCGGTAAACCTTTTAAACAATTATATTGAATTACATCGCGGGTCGCTTCAAGGTATTGAACCTGATATGGGCGTCATCGATGCAAATAATGCTGTGGTGGGAACTGTGATAGATGTAAGTAAAAACTATGCTGTGGTAATGAGCCTTCTGCATGAGCAAAGCAATTTAAGCGCGAGATTAAAAAAGGGTGGGGAAACAGGAATTATAAGTTACGATGGAAAAACACCCCGTATTTTGTATTTAAAAGATGTTTCCAAATTTGCAAAAATTCATTCCGGCGATTCTGTTGTCACAAGTGGTTTTTCGGATAAGTTTCCGGGAGGTTTAATAATCGGATATGTAAAAGATATCATTAATGATAAAAGCAGCAGCACTTATACGGTGAGGGTAAAGCCAGCTGCCAGCTTTGAGAAGCTGCAATTTGCTTATATTATTAATAACCTGCAGGTTGAAGAACCCACAAAACTTCTAAAAAAGGCCAAAGGTAAATGAGTAATTTAATTAAAAATATCATTCGTTTTTGCCTCTTGATTTTCGTGCAGGTTTATATTCTTGATCAGATTCCACCTTTGCACCAGTTAGTAACGCCTTACATTTATTTCCTTTTTATTTTATGGCTTCCTTTTAAAATGGGAAGACGCATGCAAATGTTGTTGGCCTTTGTGTTAGGATTTACCCTTGATGCTTTTAATAATACTTATGGAATGCACGCTGCGGCTTGCGTACTAATCGCCTATATACGTCCGTTTCTCATCAATTTATTAATTTCCCAGGAAGGCGCCGAAAGCAATTACAACGAGCCTTCCATCCAGAGTATGGGATTTACTCCGTACCTTACTTACATTACAATTTTAACCTTTATTCATCATACATTTCTCTATTTTTTGCAAGCTTTGCAAACCGGCGGCTATTTCTATTTCTTTTTAAAATCTTTGATTTCTACCGCAATAAGTTTACTGCTAATATTGTTAATAGAATTATTATTTGTTAGAAAACAAAAATTTAGAACAAATACGATTTAGACAAAGTATTTTTGCAGTTAAATTCCGCTCTCGCATATCTCAAAATCAACCCCAAGCCGTGTTTAATCAATCCCGTAAAAAAATCATCATTGCTCTTTTCCTGTGCATGGGATTGATCATTATATTACGACTTTTTATACTCCAGGTGGTTGAGAAAAAATATTCCGTAATGGCAAATGAACAGGGAAGGTTCAGGATGGTCGTTTATCCAAACAGGGGAATTTTATTCGATAGAAAAGGAAAAGCAGTTTTAAGAAATACGGTTATTTATGATTTGATGGTAACGCCGTCCAAACTTTATAAGATGCACCTGGATACAGCAGATCTTTGCAGAATTTTAAATATTGATACAGCAGAATTCAGAAAACGAATTGTCACGTCTATTATAAGAAACCGTAGTTATCGGCCTTCAGTTTTTGAAACGTCTCTGTCTGAAGAAAAAATTGCCCGCATCAATGAGAGCCTTTACAAATTTGTTCCAGCCTTTTATCTCCAGGAAAGGCCCGTACGCGATTATACTTACGATGCCGCAGGAAATATCCTTGGTTACTTATCCGAAGTAGATTCTAATTTTTTAAAGCGTCATGAAGGCGAAGGGTACCAAATGGGGGATTATGCGGGTAAAACCGGTCTGGAAAGAAGTTATGAAAAAGTGCTGATGGGCCATCGTGGTATTGAATACTGGAACCGTGACAATAAAAACAGGCTTACAACGCGGTTAGATAATGGACAGTACGATACCGCACCGGTTCCCGGTCAAAATTTACACATGGCGCTTGATATTGATCTTCAATTGTTGGGTGAGCATTTAATGGAAAATAAAGTGGGCTCTATCGTAGCCATTGATCCTAAAACCGGCGGTGTGTTAGCAATGATAAGCAGCCCAACGTATAAACCAAATTTATTAACAGGATCCGAACGACGAAAACATTTCACGCAATTGATTCTTGATCCACGATTGCCGATGTACAACCGCGCTGTTAGCGCAACCTATTCACCGGGCTCAACTTTTAAAACGTTGCAGGCACTTGTTGGCTTACAGGAAGGCGTTATTACTCCTGCTACAAGATTTTTATGCACAGGTGCTTTTTATGGATGCGGTAAGCCTATGGGTTGCCTTGATCCTGGTAATTTCAATTTAAAGGAAGCCATTACCGTTTCGTGTAATACTTATTTCGCCAATGTAATGCAGCGGTCTATCAATAATCCAAAATTTGGATCCCCCGATAGCGCGCTCAGAGTTTGGGATAAATATATGTATGCCTTTGGCCTCGGCAACAAATTGGGTATAGACATTCCGTTTGAGAAAGCCGGAATTATTCCAACACCTAAAACCTATAACAGAATGTATGGAGATGGGCATTGGAATTTTTGCACTTTCAAGTCAGTAAGTATTGGACAGGGAGAAGTGAGTGTAACACCCTTGCAGGTAGCCAATGAGATGGCCTATCTTGGTAACCGCGGATGGTTTATTACGCCTCATATGATAGACTCGATTGACGGAGGTGATGAATACGGATTATTGGATTCTTTTAAGTTGCGCCATCATCCATTAAATATCTCTGATTCAATATTTGAGGCAGTTGCTGATGGTATGCAGGGAGTAATGGAACATGGAACCGGAGTCGCAGCAAAAGTACCCGGTGTAGTGGTTTGTGGAAAAACAGGCACCGTGGAAAATTATTACAAAGGCATAAAGCAAAAAGACCATGCTTTCTTTGCAGCTTTTGCGCCACGACAAAATCCTCGTATAGCCATAGCTGTTATATGTGAAAATGCCGGATTTGGTGCAAATTCGTCAGCCCCAATCGCAAGTCTCATGATTGAAAAATATCTAAAAGATTCTATTTCCGAACCAGACAGGAAAGCGTTGATTGACAAAATTTCAAAATTAAACCTAATCCCTGCCAGGATGCTTGAAGCAATGAGGGTAAGAGATTCCATTTCTCATGCAAAGGACAAAAAAGAACTTTTGGCAAAAGGCTACATAAAGTCAATTAAGGACACGCTTAATCTTGATGATGTAGATAGTTCGGATGCTATGGATGAATTAAATAGCTCAAAAATAGATACATTACCAAAAAAAGATTCTCTTCCACAAAAAAAGGAAATAATAAAAAATCACTCCACTAAAGCGCTATTGCCGGAACAACAAAAACGAAAAATAAAAAAATAATTCAATCACACAAACTAACTTCTACAATTGATGCGCGATCAGGCTATAATATCTAAAGGAATAGATTGGTTAAGTGTTTGGTTCTATATTATTTTTGTTTCAATAGGTGTACTTTGTATTTTTTCTGTTGAATATCATAATGATTCCAATATCTGGGCGAATATAATTGGCCTTAAAAAAAATTATTCCCGGCAGTTGTTGTTCATAGGTATGTCAGCGATAGTGGCCACTTTTATTTTATTGACAGATAGTAAATTTTTTACCGCAACTGCCAATCTTGGTTATGCCTTTGGAATTTTATTGATGATGGCCACGTTTGTTTTGGGAAAAGATATTAATGGCTCAAAATCATGGATCCCACTGGGATTTTTCAATCTGCAGCCGGTAGAAACCTGTAAGATTTTTACCGCATTGGCCCTTTCCAAATATTTATCAAGGCCCGAAACCAATTTTCAAAATCGAAGATCTCAACTAATTGCCGCAGCCATTGCTTTAACGCCGGCCGTTTTTTCTCTTTTGCAAAATGAAACCGGCCTGGCTTTGGTTTATTTTGCTTTTTTAATCCCTATGTATCGCGAAGGGTTGCCACCAATCTATCTGATTATCGGTTTTTCATTCGCAATATTAGTGGTAGCGACTATTTTAGTAGAAAAAAACTTATTAGCACTTATTCTAACTATAATAGCTTCAATAAGCATTTATATTTTGCGAAGAACCATAAAGAGAGATAAAGCAGTTTTGGTAATTATTTTAGGGTTATGGATGCTGTGTGTAGGCATTCAACGATTTGCTGTTCCGTATATTTTTAAGCACGTTTTACATCAATACCAGGTAGAGCGAATTATGAATACGTTTGGAGTAGATTATGTGGCCAATGGCGAGACAACAGGCCTCTCTAAGGAAGGTCAGATAAAAGAGCATATAGCAAAGAAAGCAAAAGAAAATTATAATGTAAAACAATCAAAAATAGCAATTGGTTCAGGAGGATTATGGGGGAAAGGGTTTTTGAAGGGAACCCAAACCCAGGGAGATTTTGTTCCCGAACAACATACTGATTTTATTTTTACTTCCATTGGGGAGAACTTTGGATTTTGGGGAAGCGCGTTAGTGGTCTTGTTATATTTGTCTTTTATGCTGCGAATAGTTTTTCTTGCAGAACGACAACGGAGTACGTTTACACGCGTCTATGCTTACAGTGTCGCGGCCATTATTTTTTTCCATGTTTCTATTAATATTTGCATGACCATCGGCCTCGCCCCGGTTATAGGTATTACATTGCCGTTAATGAGTTATGGAGGATCTTCCCTGTTGACTTTTACCATTCTAATCTTTGTTTTAATCCGGCTCGATGCTGACAGGCAAATGATTTTACGGTAAAAGACTTTTTATTTTTAATTTCAATCTGAGAAAATATTACGGTATGTCGAAAATAATTCCCCTAAGTGAGGGCGCTTTTACAGTAGATCAATCAAAAAAGTTTGTTCCCTTTGACATGGACAAGGATGATCTTCAGGGTAGAAATAAAGGAAGCATTTTAGTAGAAATTCAACCTTTTGTTGTTATTACTTCAAAAGATATTCTTTTATTGGATACCGGCCTGGGTTTTACGGACGAAAACGGTCAGTTGCAAATCCATAAAAATTTAGCTTCTCATGGAATTAATGCAACTGATATCACCAAAGTGCTTCTTAGTCATCTCCATAAAGACCACACCGGAGGCATTGCCCAGCCAAATAAAAAAATTGTAAGTTTTGAAAATGCAACTTATTACATTAATAAAAACGAATGGGATTTTGCTTTGAAAAAGGGGTTGCCTTCTTACCATATAAACGATTTTTTGCTGCTTGAAAAAAATGGAAAAGTTGTTTTTACTGACGACGAGGGTATTATTGATGGATATATCCATTATAAAGTTTCCGGAGCACACACCCCATATCACCAGGTATATAAAATAATTGATGATGATGAAATAATATTTTTTGGAGGTGATGTAGCGCCGCAATTGCAGCAAATGAAAAACCGTTTTAAGGCAAAGTATGATTTTGACGGAACTTTGGCTATGGAATTAAGGCAAAAATGGTGGAAGGAAAGTCAAAACGAAAAATGGACATTTTTGTTTTATCATGATATAAAAGACCCCATATTTAGCTATACATAAAAATAAAGGCCTGCCCTAAAAAGGGCTGGCCGTTGCTAACCTATGAAAAACACCGTTGCAAAAATAGGAGAAAAACTCATTCCTCCAATTTTAATTATTTTTTTTATTAATATACATCTAATATACGTGTAAAATCAGTTAATAATCAGCTATTTGGACTAAATAAAAGTATTAATAACTCTTTTTATAATATTTTAAAAATAAGGATTCCTTCGTTATAGTTTGCAAAAGTAGTTTTTTCCGAATACAAGTTCACAGTAAACCAACAAAAAGCGAAGATTTTTATTTTATTATCGTTTTTTTACCACAGCCTGCAAAAACATAAAAACCGGTAGAAAATAAAAAAACCGAAAAATTACGGTTTTATTTAATATTTTATTTTAGAAATTTTTATCCTAAAGCTACTCGTTTAAAACTGAGAACTTTTAATTCGGGATCTACAGATTTTAGATAATCACTTACAGATTGGTTACCATCTTTTACAAAAGCCTGCGCCAGCAAAGTACTTTCCTTAAAAAATTTGTTGATTTTGCCTGCTGCGATTTTTTCAGCCATTTCAGGAGGTTTTCCTTCTGCTTTTATCTGTTCTATTGCAATATTTCTTTCACGTTCTACTGTCTCCGGAGATACAGAAGACTCGTCAATCGCTATCGGATTCATCGCCGCAATTTGCATGGCCACATCTTTTCCGGCACCTTCATTTGCTTTGTTCAATCCTACCAAAACTCCCATGCGATAATTTCCATGAATATAAGCAGAAACAAAAGGCGCTTCTAATTTTTCAAACCTGGAAATGCTTATTTTCTCTCCGATCTTGGCAACCTGTTCATTCAATTTATCAGCGATATTTTCTTCACCCATTTTAGCGGAATTCAATTCTTCTACACTGTTTACTTTATTGTCAATCGCCGCATCCATTATTGATTGAGCAAAAGCAATGTATTCTGCATTTTTACTAACAAAATCTGTTTCGCAGCTTACATTTATTACATAGCCGATTTGGTTGTCATCTGTAGTTTGAGCAATTACGACTCCTTCTTTTGCTTCTCGGTCGCCGCGAAGCGCAGCTACTTTCTGTCCTTTTTTTCTTAAATAATCAATTGCCTCTTCAAAATCACCATTTGATTCTACCAGCGCTTTGCGGCAATCCATCATTCCCGCACCGGTTTGCTGACGCAATTTATTTATTTCAGATGCTGTTATTGTTGTTGTACTCATTTCTTTATGTTGATATTAAATAATATAAATAAACACAGGAACTTGTTTATACAAACCTCATCCCTGGCTATTTATTAATGATGTCAATAATCTTTGATTTTTATCTACGGCCTCCGCCTGGTCCCCTGCTTGCCTGGCCTGGTCCGACTACACGGCGTTTTTGAGGCCCTGCAGGTCCACGTCCTTTTCCACCAGCTGGTGCGCCAGTTCCGCGACGACGTTCCTTCCCATCATCATCACCATCATCAAATTTCATATCTCTTGTATTTGATTCTTCAACCTCTTCGGTTTCTTCTTGTTTTTCAGCTTGTCTTTCAGCCAATCCTTCCGCAATGGCTGCTACAATATAATTGGTGATAATCGCTATTGACTTAGTTGCATCGTCATTGGAAGGAATAGAAAATTCTACTTTATTGGGGTCACAATTCGTATCTACCATTCCAAATGTAGTAATGTTCAGACGCTTTGCTTCAGAAAGAGCAATATGTTCGTGGCCAATATCTACCAGGAATAATGCGGCTGGAACACGGCTTATTTGGGCAATCCCGCCTAACACTTTTTCCATCTTCTCTTTTTCGCGGGTAAGTGTAAGGCGTTCCTTTTTAGTAATGCTGTCCAGTGTTCCGTCATTTAACATTTTTTCAGTAGCCTGCATTTTCTTTACACTTTTACGAACAGTATTAAAGTTCGTCAGCATTCCACCAAGCCAACGCTCGGTAACAAAAGGCATATTTACCCGTCGTGCTGCTTCTGTAACGATTTCTTTGGCTTGTTTTTTTGTCGCTACAAACATTATCTTCTTACCACTTTTGGCAATAGATTTCATAGCTGCAGCGGCTTCTTCAAGCCCTTCAACTGTTTTGTTGAGGTCAATGATGTGAATACCTTTTTTCTCAGCAAAAATGTAAGGCAACATTTTTGGGTTCCACTTCTTTTTTAAAT
>JBDTHD010000315.1:0-2302 GCA_039937075.1 Ginsengibacter sp.
ATCAATGGCTTTTCCACTCCCATCTTTTATTTCACCCTTAATATTTATCGGCCTTCCATATTGATCATTGGCTTTAAAAACAATTTTATTCTTTACTCCCGCAATCGCATCACCACCTTCGGGGAAAAAAGCAAGTTCAGGTTTGATAATATTTTTTTGCGATTTATGAAAACTGTCCGAGAGAATGCGCAAATCTTTATTGTATAAAAAAGCAGAGTCAAAATTAAGCATCCATTTCGTGTAAGCTTTCACGTGGACGTACTGCCATTTATAATTTAATGGGATATCAAACTGTCCAAATGTAGTTCCATCTTCAACGGGGCTAATCGTGTGCAGGAGCAGCTTTCCGTTGCCATCGGTCCAATCTATATAAACTGTTTTACTGCTATCCGCCGGAACAATGGTTTGCATCATATAGACTTTAAACCAAATAGTTTCTCCGGGTGCATAAGAAGATTTATCGTAATGCAAATAAATTCTTTCCTGCGAAAAGTTGCTGGCGTAAATTTCTAAATTTTTATCAATATTTTGAGCGCACACAAGCTGTATAGAAAAGAAAAAAACAAAAATTCCCGCAATCAATTGTTTCATTTATAAAAAACTTTACATTGTTAAAATTACCAGTGTAAATTAATGTAAGAATAGAATTGTGCCAAGGGTGGAAATAGATTTAACAATGTAACAAGTTGTAACAGATTGTATCTAAGCAGGAAACAATATTTAAAATCAGTTAGTTTTGCAATAAAAAAAATAATGGCTTTTAGAAAAGTTACTGAGGAACCTTCAAATTATCGTCACCTGGAAAAAATGACCGTTGCGGAAATTGTAAAGGACCTTAATAATGAAGATCAACTTGTGGCGCCTGCCGTACTAAAGTCTTTGCCCGAAATCGAAAAACTGATAACTGCTGTTTCAGAAAAAATAATTGACGGGGGACGCTTATTTTACATTGGAGCCGGAACCAGCGGCCGTTTAGGCATTCTCGATGCGAGTGAATGTGTACCCACTTATGGGGTTCCAAAAGGGCTTGTCGTTGGCATTATAGCCGGTGGTGCAAAAGCAATTGTTGACCCTGTAGAAAATGCCGAAGACGACAGAAGCCAGGGCTGGAAAGACTTACAAGCTTACAAAGTAACCGAGGCTGACATAGTAATTGGCATTGCTTCCAGCGGTACAACACCCTACGTAATTAGTGCGTTGGAAAAATGCAAAGAAAATAATATCGTAACCGGCAGCATTGCCTGCAATCCTGAATCACCGATTAGCAGTGTAGCAGATTTTCCGGTAGAAGTAATTGTAGGACCTGAATTTGTAACAGGAAGTACAAGAATGAAAAGCGGCACTGCACAAAAAATGGTTTTAAATATGATATCTACTGCTGCTATGATACGGTTAGGACGGGTAGAAGACAATAAGATGGTAAATATGAAATTAACCAATCAAAAAATTGTTGGCAGGGGTACACAAATATTAATGGAAAAAACCGGGATAAAAGATGAAGCAACCGCCAAAGCTTTATTACTTAAGTACGACAGCGTAAAAAAAGCCCTGGAAAATTATAAATAAAGAATCTTTTTTACTCTATTCATTTTTGCTTTTCTAAAAGAAAAATCTGCATTATTTGTTGGTTTACTATAACTAACATCCATTCAATTAATTTATTTTCGCTAAATGACATTTACGTCTTACATACAATCGGCAGCGATAAAAAGCCTGTCCGAATTATACGCACAGCAATTTTCAGAAAAAGATTTTCAAATCAATGAAACCAAATCTGAATTTAAAGGCGATTACACTATCGTGCTTTTTGCTTTGGTAAAAACTTTAAAAAAATCGCCTGAAATCTTAGGAAAAGAACTGGGAGAAAAATTATTACAGGATCATCCTGATTTCTTTTCAGGATATAATGTGATAAAAGGATTTTTAAATCTTGAAATTGCAGATGCGCCGTTAACCCATTTATTATTCAAAAATTATAGAGAAATATGTTTCGGTAAAAAACCATTAACTCATAAAAAGATAATGGTTGAATATTCCTCTCCTAACACCAATAAACCGTTACATCTCGGGCATTTGAGAAATAACTTTTTAGGCTGGAGCATAGCTGAGATTTTAAAAGCAAATGGCAATGAAATTATTAAAACTTCTATCGTTAATGACCGTGGCATCCACATTTGCAAAAGCATGATAGCATGGGAAATGTTTGCTGATGGCAAAACTCCCGGTTCTGAAAATGAAAAAGGAGATCATTTTGTGGGAGATTATTATGTGAAATTTAATGATCAATATAAAAAAGAAGTCG
>JBDTHD010000316.1:0-4525 GCA_039937075.1 Ginsengibacter sp.
CGAATCATTATTTTTATTAATAAATCAATAATTCTTGAACCAGCAATCACAAATGCAATTTGAGAAGGCGTATTCCTTTTTAATGGACAGGTTAGAAAAAGAATTGCCTCCATTCCTACATTATCACAACGCACAGCACACTAAGGATGTTTTATCGGGTGCAGAAATGCTAGCCAATTCTGAAAATATTTCCGGTGACGATTTAGTAATCTTAAAAACGGCTGCTCTTTTTCATGACTCCGGCTTTTTGGAAACATATAGTGACCATGAAGAAATTTCATGCAATATGGCGCGTAAATGGTTGCCGCCTTTTGGATACAATACAGATGAAATCGAACAAATTTGCCAGCTTATTTTAGCGACAAAAATCCCACAGGAGCCTCAAAATAAATTAGCCCAAATTCTTTGTGATGCAGATCTCTACTACATGGGCACGGATCGTTATTTTACCGGCGCGGACCAATTATATAAAGAACTTCACGAGGCCGGAATGGTGAAGAGCCGGGAAGAATGGAGCAAAGAAGAAATAAAGTTTGTAGCGGCTCATCATTATTTTACACCGACTGCGAAAAAAAATCTGGATTCAAAAATAAAAAAAACGCTTACCCTTTTAAGGGTCAGGGCTGCAGGGAAAAATACTCCCAGGAAACGGATTGAAATACATGGCTGGATAAGCGATGGAATATTTATTATTGTGGGCGTTCTTTTAGCCGCGTTTTCACTGAAAGGATTTCTGATTCCCAATGGATTTTTTGATGGTGGAATTACAGGAATTTCACTTTTGATAAGCGAGATAACTAAAAAAGATATTTCCTGGATTATCATGGTGGCTAATTTGCCATTTATAATTATTTGTATTTACGCGATAAATTTTAATTATGCATTGAAAACTTTCTTCTGCATTTTGCTACTTGGTCTTTGTCTATACTTTTTTCCTCATTATTCAATTACGTCTGATAAATTATTGGTTTCCATCTTTGGCGGATTCTTTTTAGGCGCCGGAATTGGGTTAACGATGAGAGCCGGATGCGCTATTGACGGTATCGAAATCCTGGCTTTGTATACCTGGAAAAAAACCAGCTTTACCATCACGGAAATTATCCTGGCAATTAATATTCTCATTTTTAGCATAGCCGCTTTTCGGTTTGGAATTCAAATAGCATTATATTCCATGCTGACTTATTTTACTGCATCCCGCACTGTGGATTATGTGGTTGAAGGTTTAGAAGCTTACATTGGCGTCACTATTATTTCCAGCAAAAGTGAAATCATAAAAGATCGACTGGTAAATGAAATGGGCCGGGGGATTACGATATATAAAGGCGAGCGCGGGTTTTTACCTGGTAAATTCGATCTTCACGATGATTGCGACATCATTTTTACCGTAATCACACGATTAGAAATAAGAAAACTTAAAAACCTGGTAAGTGAAATTGATCCGCGTTCATTTGTTTTTGCAAGCACTATTAAAGAAGCCTCTGGTGGAATTATCAAACGCAGGCACGTTCATTAAACAGTAAACGAAGTTTATTCCACAATTCTTAATTTGGCATAATTGAGCATGATTTTTTTCTCGCCGTTGTGTTCAAATTTTACAGTCGCTATAGGATTATGAGCCGCGCCTTCCATCTTCATCACTTCACCGAAACCAAATTTTAAATGTTCGATTTTTTGACCGGTTTGTAGATGGCTTGTATCGCTTGGCGCAAAATCCGGTGAAGGAATATGTTCCTTTATTTGTATGACCGGAGTGGAAACTAAATACGCAGGTTTTTCAGGCTTTGTTTCTCGCTTTTGAGTTGCACCGGGATATTTTGGTTTGTCGAAGGCATTCCAATGATTGGTTTGATTGTTTCGCATATTGCCTCCTGCGAAAGATTTGTTTAAACGCTCGTCGGGAAGCTCATCTACAAACCTGCTGGGTTCATTTTGGGTAAGATTTCCAAAACGGTATCTGTTGTTAGCATATGTAAGCCAAAGCCTGGTTTTAGCACGAGTTATGGCTACATAAAACAATCGTCGTTCTTCCTCCAACTCTTCCCGGGTATTGATTGACATTGCATTTGGAAACAAAGTTTCTTCCAGACCGCCAACAAAAACTACTGGAAATTCAAGGCCCTTTGCTGCATGAATGGTCATTAATTTTACAACGTCACTTTCGCCTTTATTATCATCGGCATCTGTCAATAAAGTAATTTGCTGCAGGTAACTTCCCAGACTTTTATCTAATAATTCGCCATCTTCTGTTGGCGTTTCTGTGTATTCTTTTATGGAGTTTAATAATTCCTGCAGGTTTTCGTAACGAGCTAAACCTTCTGTAGTTTTATCATTAAAAAGATCTTTAACACTCCCGGTATTTTTTCCAACAAGAATGGCGAGATCATAAGCATTTTTCTTTTGCAATTCGCTTTGAAACATTTTTATCATCACCACAAAATTGTTGATGATTTCAAGTGTGGAAGCCCTGTAACCAAATTCAGATGCGCGTTCCAGCACATTCCACATAGAAATGTCATTTTGATTGGCAAACAGAACCGCTTTTTCAACCGAAGTTTTTCCAATACCTCGTGCGGGGTAATTGATAATTCTTTTCATCGCTTCTTCATCGCCGGGATTTACAATAACCCGCAGGTAGCTTAAAAAATCTTTTATCTCCTTTCTTTGATAAAAACTGATGCCGCCATAAATCCTGTATGCAATATTCATTCGTCGGAGGCTTTCCTCAAAACTTCGGCTTTGGGCGTTGGTGCGGTACAGAATAGAGAAATCGCTGTTGCGGAAATGATTGCGTAATTTTTGTTCCTGGATGGTATCGGCTACATATTTTCCTTCATCATTATCTGTAGCCGTTCTTACTAAATTTATTTTTTCACCCTCAGTGTTGTCGGTCCATAATTTTTTTGGAATCTGGCCCTTATTGTTAGCGATAATTTGATTGGCAACATGAAGAATATTTTGTGAGCTTCGATAATTTTGTTCGAGCATTACTACTTTTACTTCGTCATAATCTTTTTGAAACCTAAGAATATTCTCAATCGTAGCACCGCGAAAACTATAAATACTTTGCGCATCATCGCCCACCACTGCTACGTTTTCATGCATCGCGCCTAACAATTTTATGATCTGATATTGCGAAGTATTAGTATCCTGGTATTCATCAATCATAATGTATTTAAACTTGCGCTGGTACTTGCTCAGGCTTTCAGGATGGTTTTTCAGCAACTGGTAAAATTTCAATAAGAGATCGTCAAAATCCATGGCGCCATTTTTAAAACACCGGTTGCAATAAGCTGTATAAATTTGTCCAATCAGCGGACGGTTGGCTCTCAAATCTTCCTGTTGCAGTCCATAATCATTAATGTATTCTTCAGGAGTAATTAAACTGTTTTTAGCATTTGAAATTCTATTAAAAACCGTGTTGGGTTTATAATGTTTATCATCAAGGTCCATTTCTTTTATCACGGTTTTTACCACACTTTTTGAATCGTCTGTATCATAAATGGTGAAATTCCTGGGATAACCGAGTTTGTCTGCCTCGGCTCTTAAAATTCTTGCAAATACAGAATGAAAAGTGCCGATGTAAAGATTTCTGGCTTCATTATTTCCTAAAATTTTGATAACCCTTTCTTTCATTTCGGCGGCTGCCTTGTTGGTAAAAGTAAGTGCCAGTATCTGAAAAGCATCTACGCCATTGGCCATTAAATGCGCGATTCTAGTGGTTAAAACTTTTGTTTTTCCACTACCTGCGCCGGCTACTATCATTATGGGTCCATCCTTGTGAAGTACAGCTTCGAGTTGCGATTCATTCAATCCCTGTAAATATTCCTGCATGGTTGCAAATTTACGAAAAGCGAATCGGAGGAAAATCCAAAGTCATATATTAATTGCATTTTTATCAATCTCTTGATTGATTTTAGTTTAAAAAAAATGTATTTTTAAATAAAAAAGAATTCTAAACCCAAAAGATAATGGCGCTCATCGTAACTCCAAAAAATAAAAAAGAGGAAACAGTCTTAAAAGCTTTTCTTAATAGTTTACAAATAGGTTTTCATTCAGAAGAAGATGAGGATAAAGCTTTGCATAATGCTATGCTAAAAGGACGAAAAACCTCGTTACTCAATAAAACAGAAAAGAAAGAATTTTTGAATCAGTTAAAAAACTCCCGGTGAATGTAGAAATCCGAAATTCTTTCGTAAAAGATTCGAAAAAATTACCTCCTTATAAAAGAGTCCTGCTTGAAAAACTAATTAAGGAGATTATTGATAAAAGTCAACTATCAGAATTAACTTCTTGTAAAAAATTATCGGGTTTTAAAACAGCCTTTCGACTAAGATTTGGTAGTTATCGAATAGGATTTTTTTATGAAAATGAAACAGTGGAACTTATAAGAGTTTTAAACAGGAAAGATATTTATAAATATTTTCCTTAAATACACCAAAGTAAAAATGTTCTTTTTTTCTTCGTTTACTGCCGCAAAACTTATTCTGTAATTAAAAAATTATCGGCATCTTTCCAAAAAGGAAAG